>JBQMQB010000258.1:0-3862 GCA_052172715.1 Giesbergeria sp.
TCGCTGTTGTTCAGGCTGTGCTGCAGGCGATCCGACATCAGGCGGCGGTTGGGCAAGCCCGTCAAGGTGTCGTAATAGGCCAAGGCACGGATTTCTTCTTCGGCTTCCTTGCGCTCTGAAATATCGATCTGCGTGCCGACATAGTGCGTGATTTCTCCCGCAGAAGATCGAACGGCTGCGATATTGACCCAGGCCGGGTAACTCTCGCCCGACTTGCGCTGTATCCACAGCTCACCCGCCCACTGGTCGTTCTTGGCGACCGTGCGCCAGACATCCTGGTAGAAAGCGGGGTCGTTGCGGCCCGATTGCAGGCAGGACAAATCCTTACCGATCAATTCGCCACTGGCGTAGCCGGTCAGGCGGTGCAGCGCACGGTTGACCTGAAGGATGCATCGGCTCGGGCTGGTGATCAGCATGCCCTCTGGCGATTCAAACACTGTCGCCGCAAGACGCAAAGCTTCATCGGCACTGCGCAGCGCCGTGATGTCGGTGGAATAGCCGCACAGAGCCATCACTTCGCCATTGGCGCCAAAGAGCGGCACTTTAGCGGTGAGGAAGGTTTTCTTTTCGCGGGTTCCAGGCAATGTCGCGGTTTCCTCCACTTCGATACGTTCGCGCCCTTCAAAGACTTGGCGATCGCTCACATGCAGAGTTTTTGCGACCGTTGCGCCAAAAAAATCTGCGTCTGTCTTGCCAATCACCTCGGCTGGGGCACAACCAAGGCGTTGTGCCGACTGGCGATTGGCATATTGGTAACGAAAATCAAGGTCCTTGATATAGACCAAGGCACCGGCGTTGTCGAGAATGGCCGCCAGCTTCTTCTCGCTGCTCTGCAAGTGCCGCGTGCGCTCTGCCACCGTGCGCCGCAAGACCACGATATGAAACAACAGCACCAGACAAAAGAGCCCCAGCGCCAGCAAACCCCACTGCACCCAGGAGAGGTTCAGTTGCTGCTGAATTTCCATCACCAAGACCTCAGGTTCTGCGGCCTGTGCATGCGCCATGACCGACTGCGCGAGCATCAGGCAGGCAGGTATGGTTACTCCGAGCGAAAATCGCCCACGAACAAAGTGCAAAATCACGTTGCGGAACCAGGAATAACCATGCGGGCAATCGTAACGACATTTCATCGGCACGCTGCACCCCAACCCGCGAACATTCCACTGGTTTTGGATGCGCAGCGGCCTACACTGCGCGCGCCAGTGGCCCGTTTTGTTCAACAAGGATCTCCCGTCATGCCACATGAACGCCGCCATTTCGTCCGCGTCGTATTTGCAGCCCCCGCGCAACTTGCCTGCGGCGCGGTGACGCTTGACGTGCGGGTACTTGATGTCTCGCTCAAGGGCGCCCTCATTGCCCTGCCTCCAGGCGCAAAACTGGACGCACAAGCCGTGTGCATACTGACACTGCCCCTGTCGAGCAGCAGCGGATGCATCGCCATGGAGACGCAGGTCGCCCATGTGGAAGGCAACCAGCTCGGCCTGCTGTGCCTGCATTCGGATCTCGACAGCGTGACACACCTGCGCCGCCTTATCGAGCTGCAGCTCGGTGATCCCTCGCTTCTAGAGCGTGATTTGCGCGAACTCGTGGCCGGGGATTAGTCGGCTTCTGGTTTGGTTTCTGCTTCCTGCAACGACCGCCACATCACCTTGCCGGTGCCGTTTTTTGGCAAGGCATCAACAAATTGCACTGCACGTGGGGCCTTGTAGGCGGCCATATTCTCGTGGCACCAGTCGATGATTTCCTTTTCAGTCGTATGCGGGTGAGACGCACGCAGTACCACCGTCGCTTTGACACTCTCGCCCCGGTAGCTGTCACGCGTACCGATGACGCAGGCTTCGGCAATCGCCGGGTGACGGAACATCAGAGCCTCTACTTCGGCAGGCCATACCTTGAACCCTGAGGCATTGATCATGCGTTTCAGCCGATCGGTCAGGAAGAAATAGCCGTCGGCATCCACATGCCCCAAGTCCCCGGTGCGAAAAAATCGTTTGCCACCCAGTTCCATGAAAGCGGCAGCCGTTGCTTCCGGGCTCCGCCAATAGCCTTCGAAGACCTCGGGACCGTGCACCACGATTTCGCCCCGCTGGCCGACCCCAAGCTCCTTCAGCGTGTCGGGGTCAACCACGCGGGCGTCGGTGCTCATGAACGGAATTCCCAAACACTGCTGCTTGGGCGCATCCACCGGGTTCGAGTGCGAAGGCGCAGCGGTTTCAGTGAGCCCGTAGCCCTCGAGATAGCGCAAGCCGTATTGTTCGAAGAGGCGCTGGGCCACCGCCTGCGGCATGGCGGCCCCGCCACCACCAATGTGGACCAGACTGGACAGGTCGTAGCTCGCGAAGGTGGGACTGCTCAGCAAATCGATGACCATGGTGGGCACATTCGTCCAGGTGGTGACCCTGTAGCGCGAGATCATGCGCCCGGCAAGATCGCGGTCCCAACGCGGCATCAGCACCAACGTACCGCCGCAATAGATATTGTGGTGCATCACACTGACCATGCCCGTGATGTGAAACATGGGCACGACTGCAAGCGCTACGTTTTCGGAAGTAGCGCGGCTCCACAGCGCGCTGGCAATGGCGTTGTGCATCAGGCTGCCGTGCAGATGCATGCAGCCTTTTGGCAGGCCAGTCGTTCCGCTGGTATAGGGCAATATGGCCAGATCCCGGCTGCCCACCACATGCTGCGGCGCGATGGCACTGCACGCCAGCGCATCTGCCCAGCGCTGCACCGCGCCACCCTTGAGCACCGGCAGCGGATGCTCTGCAGTCAGCCATTCGCGCCAGGCTGCTGGCGGCGCATCGTCCTCGGCGGCCTCATGGTCGAACGCCTCGGTGAACTGGGTGACCACCAGGTGCTGCAGGCCCTGCCCTTCGGGCAAAGCATTGCTGGCAGTGGCTAGCTCGGCCGCTAGGTCGCCCGTGGTGATGGCCACGCGGGCCTGCGGGTCGGTGATGTAGTGTTTGAGCTCTTCTTCCCGGTTCATCGGATTGACCGGCACCACCACCGCGTTGGCCCGCAAAATGGCGAAATGCGCCAGCACCAGTTGGGGACAGTTCTGCATGCACAACACCACGCGATCGCCACGCCCCACCCCCATGACATGCAACTGGGCGGCCAGACGCTCCGCACCCTCAGCCAACTGGCGGTAGCTTGTTTTCGAACCAAAAAACATCAGCGCCGCTTTGTCGGGATAACGGCGGGCATTTACGGCCAGGTTGTCCCAGAGTGACGTGGCCGGAACAGTGATGGATTCAGGCAGGCGCCTGGGCCAGAAAGCGTGGTGCAGTCGCATGGACAATTCCTTTTGGCGCGCAGTGTAGGGCGTAGGCTGCAGCCCCCGTCTTGGGATGGCACCAAGTACTTATCGCCTGAGAGACTGGCCCATGGAGCGCCAGGAGCGGGTTTGTGTGCCACCACATTAATCTCGGTAAGAAGAGACGCTTCCGACTGGCGCTATTGCCCAAATTGGGCGGTAAAGCTCCGGTTTTCCCGGTCATTGCATGCGGGCCAATCCTTGAAAATAGCAATACCGTCTGGCTTAACCTACGCAACTGCTCTTTCGTTTTGCCAAGATGCCGTCGCAAAAGGAGTCTCAAAATGCTCGAAATTTCCCAAATCTCCAGTCTGCTTCAAACCATGGGGCCAGCGAGTGCCGCTGCCTCCAAGAACATAGAGAGCTTCGCGTCCGACCGCAGAGAAACGGCGAGTTTTTTTGAGCACCTCCAGACGAGCCTGGAGGCCTTTACTGCATCGACCAACGCCGCCAAGAACAGCGCACAACAAGCGGCCACAGACGCAAGCCAAGTTCCGAGCACGATCAAAACAACCGTCAGCGCACAGGCAGAGGTTGCGCCCACCC
>JBQMQB010000259.1:0-3849 GCA_052172715.1 Giesbergeria sp.
CGATACAGCGGCTGCCCAGCTTTGACATCGCTGCCCTCGCGGAACAATCGCTCTTGCACGATGCCGGCGACGCGCGCCCGTACCTGTGCCACGCGCGACGCTTCGAGTCGACCAGGCAGCTCTGTGAGCAGTCCCACATCGCGCGGCTCCACTGTGACCACCCCCACTTCTGGCGCAGGCATGCCGCCACCTGGCGGCCCTTTGGGAGCCTCGGTCTTGCCGCAGGCGGCGAGAGCCAGCACCATGGCACCCGCTACGGCGAAGCGGGTCACGGGATGGCGCAGCACATCGGCAGCTATACAAGCCACCTTGGCGTGTTGCAAATCAGGCATGAAATTCTTTCGGGAATGCGGCAAAGCGGTACAGGCAAGCGCGCCAGTCTAGTGGCAGTTTGCAAAGTGTGTGCGCCGCGCCGCCAAGCGTGTGCAGCGGCGAGGAGCTGCGGAAATTATACATACAACCATGAATGTATGTACCATGCCGCCCATGACTTCCTATCCCCACCATGGCCCGTCGCACCAAGGCTGAGGCCCAGATCACCCGCGGTTCGTTGCTAGACGCGGCAGAGTTGCTGTTTGACGAGCGCGGGGTTTCTCGCACCTCGCTGGCCGACATCGCCAAGGCCGCAGGCACCACGCGGGGCGCCATCTACTGGCACTTTGCGGACAAGGCTGCCTTGTTTGACGCCATGATCGAGCGCGCCACCGGGGCACTCACGCCTGACCTTCCGGGCGAAGACGCAACCATCAACATCGCGCAGATGTGTTGCGGGCTGGTAGCCGCGCTCGAAGGAATTGCCCGCCACCCGCACCTGCGACGCGTAATGCGCATTGCGATCCACCGCGTGGAATATGTGGGCGAACTCGACGCGATCCGCGCCCGCCATCTGTCCACCCACCGGGCCTGGACAGCGCGCAGCGAACGTGCCCTGGCACTTGCATTTGCCACCGAACCGCAGCCGCCGCCGATGACCAGCACGCTCGCGGCCATAGGTCTGCATTCGCTGGTGGAAGGCTTGCTGCAGGGCTGGCTACTGGACCCCGATGCCTTTGACTTGGCAGAAACCGGCCGCGCCATCCTGGCGAACTGGCTGCGGGGGTTGGGGCTGGACGATGCCGCCTGCGCCGCGCCCCATTGAGCCGGCGGCGCACAGCGCCCTCACGGCACCGGCGCGCCTGCCTCGAACCAACCGCGAATGAGTGCCCGCTCTTCGTCGGTGATGCCGGTGGCGTTGTTCATGGGCATGAGCTTTTGCACCACCACCTGCTGGTAGATGTTCTGCGCGTTCTGCCGGACACCTTCAGGCGAATCAAGCCGCACGTTCTTCATTTGCACCTCAGCGCCGTGGCACATATAGCAGCGTTGCTGAAACACTGCATGCACTTTATCATAGCCAAATTGGCTTCCAGAGCTTATCTGTATTGCGTTAGCAGCTCCTGAAACAGGAGTAGTTTCCACCACTGGAGCTGGCCGCAACCAGACGATGACGCCCAGCAGCACAGCCACCCCCACCAGCGCATAGCGCAGCGGGTTGCCATTGCGGCCCAGCTTGTAGCCGTGGCGCATGACGAAGAACTGGCGAATTGCCGCACCGGCAAACATCATCAGAATCAGCACCAGCCAGTTCTGTGGGTGGTTCCAGGTAAAGCTGTAGTGGCCGCTGAGCATGGCAAACAGCACCGGCAACGTGAAGTACGTGTTGTGCACGCTGCGCTGCTTGCCGCGTTTGCCATGAATCGGGTCCACGGGCTGGCCGGCCTTGATCTGCGCGACTACAGTGCGCTGGCCAGGAATGATCCAGAAGAACACGTTGGCGCTCATCGCCGTGGCCATCATGGCGCCCACCAGCAAGAAGGCTGCGCGCCCGGCAAACCAGTGGCAGGCCAACCAGGACGCGACGCACACCAGCACCAGCACCAGCGCGCCGACGATGGCGTCGCCGTTCTTCTTCTGCCCAAAGACGCGGCAAATCGCGTCGTACAGGAGCCAGAACACCACCAGGAAGGCGAGCGCCGCAGCTATCGCCTCGGCTGGCGCCCAGGCCATCTTGGATTTGTCGATCAGGTAGGTGCTGGCGCTCCAGAGGTACGACACGGTGAACAGCGAAAAACCGCTGAGCCAGGTGGTGTAGCTCTCCCAGAAGAACCAATGCAGGTGGCCAGGCAGCTTGGGAGGCGCCACGTTGAACTTGACGGGGTGGTAGAAGCCCCCGCCGTGCACCGCCCACAGCTCGCCGCTGACGCCTTGGCGCTTTTGCTCATCGTCCTCAGGCGCGGTGAGGCTGCTGTCGAGAAAAACGAAGTAGAACGACGAGCCGATCCAGGCAATGGCGGTAATGACGTGGGCCCAGCGCAGCAGCAAATTGGCCCAATCGATAAGGTAGCTTTCCATGGTGTGCTCTCTGCGGCGATAGCGATGCACGCCGCTGAAACGACCTGCTCACCACTGCGGGCGCTCTGAGCAAGAGAATGGAGTCGCGCACGCAAGAGGCAAGCGGTTCACCACGAACCGACCCGCCCTTGGGCACCGCTGCGACACAAGGCACAAAGTGTATGCAAACTTTGTGCGCAATTCTACTGTTGAACCCGCAACAGCCTTTCCCCGGAATTACCCTGCTACCGGGCTGCGCTGCGTGAGCTGCTGCAAAAGCTGCGCCACCACAGCCACCGCAATCACATCGGGCTGCTTGCCCAGGATGCCGGGCACGCCGATCGGGCAGGTGATGTGTGCCAGCTCCTCGTCCGAAAACCCACGCTGGCGCAGACGGCTGCGAAACGTGGCCCATTTGGTGGCGCTGCCAATAAGGCCGATGAACGGCAGGTCGGCGCGCTGGCGCTGGCGCGCCAGGCACGCAGCCACCACATCCAGGTCTTCGGCATGGCTGAAGCTCATGACCAGCACATACGATTCGGCAGCAAGCTCTGGTGCTGCGGCATGGACCGGATCGGAGTGCTCGCACACCACGCCTTGCGGCGCCGGACTGGGGAAGACACCGTCGCGGCTGTCGATCCAGGTGAGGGAAAATGGCAACGGCGCCAGCACCTGCACCAGCGCATGGCCCACATGGCCGCCGCCGAAGAGCGCCAAAGGCTGCAGTGCAGTCCCCAGGCGGTTGCGCAACACCTCGCCGTCTGCGGCGTTCACCAATTCGAAGCGCAGGTACATCACACCGCCGCAGCACTGGCCCAGGCTCGGGCCAAGGGCATAGCGCTTGGGTTCACTCAGGGGGGCGCTGGCGCCGGTTAGCAGTGCGCGCGCCTGCGCCATCGCCTCGAACTCCACATGGCCGCCGCCAATGGTGCCCAGCACCTCGTCGCCGAACACCGCCATCCAGGCGCCCTGCTCACGCGGCGTGGAGCCCTGGGTGAGCGACACCGACACCAGGCAGGCGGGGCGGCTGGCAAGTGCCTTCAGAAACTGGTGCAAGATTGCCATTGAACACAAGCCGCGCACGACCCCTTTTCATGAACCCCCAAAAAAATCCGGAAACGCCCGCCCGGCGGTGGTTTCGCACTGGTTGGGTGGCCTCGGTCGCCTCCCTGATCGCCGCCTGCCGCTCGACTCCGCCCGCAGTGCCCAGCATGCCGGAGGCAGACGGGCCGACGACCAGTCTGCCCCAACGCGACGATGCGGTGCACCCCTCTGCGGCCAGCAATGTGTCGGCCTACCGCCACGATGCGGCGACCCACCTCTATGCGAAGAATGCGCAGCGCATCTACCAAGGTCGCCTGCCTCCCTTGCTCTACGCCATTGGCGTGCTGCGCGTGGACATCGACGCCAAAGGCCGCGTAGTACGCACCAGTTGGACGCGCGCGCCCAGCCATGCGCCCGAAGTCATGCTCGAGATCG
>JBQMQB010000260.1:0-3837 GCA_052172715.1 Giesbergeria sp.
CGCGCGCTGTGGCGACGCAAGTTTGTACACACCACGGACAGTGGCCACGCGCTGCCGGTCTCGGCCAATGTGCTGGCGCGGCGCTTCAAGCCGAGCGGCCCCAACCAAGCCTGGGTAAACGACATCACCTACATCCGCACGCGCAGCGGCTGGCTGTACTTGGCCGTGGTGCTGGACCTGTACGCCCGCAAGGTCGTGGGCTGGGCGATGGCGCCGACCATGCACGCCGAGTTGGTGTGCGCGGCGCTGCAACTGGCCATCGTGCAACGCCAACCGGCACCAGGGCTGATTGTTCACTCCGATAGGGGCAGCCAGTACGCCGGCGCGCTGCATCAGGCGCTGCTGGCCCGCCACAGCTTGGTCGGCAGCATGAGCCGCAAGGGCAACTGCTGGGACAACGCGGTGATGGAGCGCTTTTTCCTGAGCCTCAAGACGGAGCGGGTCTGGCAGCGTGACTACGCCAACCACGCCGAGGCCATGATGGACATCGCCGACTACATCGTGGGCTTCTACAACAGCGTGCGACTGCTCTCCAAACTGGGCAACTTGCCACCCAATGCCTTCGAGCAGCAATCGGCAATCAAACAATCTATCGTTGTGTTCGAAAAAACTTGACCAGCACAAGGATCCCGCTAGATGGGACGAGTATCGGAGTCGTGTGCCACACACGCTGGAGCCTTGGGGCGCCGAACTGGTGTTTCGAGGCACTCAGGCAGCTGTGCTTTCTGGGGGATGCATGCATCCAGACATCGTCGTCATCCGTTTCCCGAGCATGGCGGCGGCAGAATGTTGGTTTTCTTCGGAAGCCTACCAGGCGCTTATTCCCATCCGGCTTCAGGCAGCTGACGTGACGCCGGTTACCTACGCGACCTAAAGACTGCACCGCAGCGATGCCAGCCAGTAGGCTCTGCTGATACCATCCAAATGCAGCTTGATGTGGCTCGCCCACGCCAAGCAAAAATGCACCCAAGACCCTAGAGATTTACGAATCCAAATTATTCAAGGAGACACTGCCCATGACCATCCTCGTTGCCTACGTTTCCCGCCCTGAAGGCCGTGCCGCACTCGATAAAGCCATTGAAATGTCAAAGGAGCGAAAAGAGCCTTTGCTGATAGTGAACGCTGGGCCCGGCGGCCAACAGGAAGACGCCTCACTCATGTTGGCCTATGAGGTCGAGCAGATCGAGGAGGAGATTGCTTCACAAGGCATACAGGGCGAGTTCAAACAGTATGTCCGAGGCAAAAATGCCGTCGATGAGATCAACGACCTCGTCGAAACACGCGATATCTCCATTCTCATTATTGGCCTTCGCAAACGCACAACTGTGGGCAAACTCATTTTGGGAAGCGTGGCCCAGGAGATCTTGATGACCGTACCGTGCCCGGTACTGTGCGTGAAGGCTGCAGGCGCCTGAAGCGGCAGCCTTCTGCTTTATGAAGCGCGCTCGTTGAGTCTGCGTCGCGATGCGGCAGGGCGCACCGTGCGCTTCACTCTTGCCACGATCGTGTATACATGCGCCTGGTAGCGGCTCCGCTGGTGCGTTAGCAGCAGGACGCAGTCAGAGGTACCGTTTTTTTACGGTACCTGCTGGCGTGCAACGAACTTCGCCGAACCAATAAAAAACCCGCAACGCTAGCCAGCGTGCGGGTTTTGATAGCTTGTGAAAGCCATATTTGGCCTGCCCGGAGGGGCTCGAACCCCCGACCTACAGCTTAGAAGGCTGTTGCTCTATCCAGTTGAGCTACGGGCAGATAGCTGCGCGGCAGACGCTGACGGCAGAGCGGGTGATCATACCCGCGCGCGCCATGTTTACCGCCTCAGAAGGGCATGTGCCCAGCAGGTTTAGTTGGCTTCTTCGAACACAAGCGAAGGTGTGTTCACGATGCGCGCTACCTCGCCGAGGTCGGTGATCACATCGCGGGCCACATAGCCTGCCGGGTTGTCGGGTTCGAGCGCAGCCACGGCCAAGTTGGCCAGTGGTTGATTCAATGGCACGTAGAAGCTGCCAACGGGTACGTCGATAGCATTGCGACGCAGCTGCACTTGCATCGTTGGGGTGCCGTCATTGGGTGACGTGGTGTTTTCGGCGCGGTCGTAGCTGTCTGCGAGCAGAGAGCCCGGCTCGGCCACTCGCAGTACTTGCAGGCCCAGTAGTTTCAAGCGGTCCACCACATTGTCCGCACTTGCGGCCAACCAGTAGCCACAGGGGCGCGCGCGCGCGAGCGTAGGGCGCAGTTTGAGTGGTGACTCCCAATTGACATGCTCGACGCGTTCGGCGCCTGTTTGAGCATCGAGCAGTGCAATGTCGCGCTGTGCCGGCGTGGGTGCTACCTGCACCACCACTTGGTTGCGGCAGGCGAGGGCACTGGTTTCGCGCGTCACAAAGCTGCGCACTTGCTCCAGGCTTGAGGAGCGCTCGGCCGTGGTGCGCAGTGCGCTGGCAAGAGCCGTAACCTGCGTGTGCACCCGGCGTTGGATGTGTTCGCGTCCTAGCCCAACGCCGCGGGTTGCCACCTCGAAGCCCACGGCATTTTTGAGTCCGCTGGTGTTGCGCACGGATTCTGGCAGTACGCTGCCTGCGGCAACGTGCATGGCGCTACTGGCCGGATCGGCTTGAAAATACCAGTCGCTGCGCAGGCGGTCGGTCTTCAGTGACTCAGCCATAGGGTCGTAGTACCACTCGCGCGCAGCTTTTGTCAGAAACTCAGGGACGTTGGCCGCAGTGGCGTATTGCAGCAGCGCATCGGCGCTCGGTACGGCTGCGAACTGATTGCGCAGCCCGCCTGCGGCCTGAAATTCGCGCGCATCAAGCACCAGAATGGGGCGGTAGTCACGTGCCAGCACAGCGATCGCACGTGCCTCGGGCGTTGACAGCACCAAGTGGTCGGTCGCCATGTCCACACCAGCGGCGGTTTCGAGGGTGCCCAGTTCGGCGCCGTCAGGGTTGGCGCGTGGCACCAGCACTACGTTGATGCGATCGAGCAAAGGCTCGAGTAGGCCGCCAGCCAGTTCTTGGGCCACCACCAGCAAAGCTTCCGCGCCAGCAGGCTCATCGCCATGCTGCTGGGCAATGACCAGTACCGTGGGCCTGTGGGACGCTTCCAGTGCATCGGGCGTAGTACCTTTGGCTCTTGTAAGCACCAAAGCGAAAATCGGCTCGCCTTGTTGTGAAGGCCCAAGGCGCAGAAGCTCGGTGCGCGTGCCAACCCCTTGTTGCGCCGCGGCAATAACGCCCAGCCAGTCGCCCAGCTCTGCGTTGGTAGTGAAAGCGCGCCTGCCATCCGATAGGCCGGGTGTGCGGTAACGCACCATGGGCTCAGGAAAGTGCGCGGCCACAGCGGCTGGAAGCATCGCCTGCACCGGCATTGCCGATGGTGTTGAAGTCACTGTGATTGGCTGCACTGGCGAGACGACTGCCGCCCCAGGCGCAGCGACTGGCGCTACCACGCGGCCGCGCTGCGCGGGCGGCAGAGGCGCTTTGGCGGGCCAGGGCGGTAAAGGCGTGCTTCCGCAACCGGACAAAAGTGCCACTGCCACGGTCAAGTGCAGGGCACGGGCGTGACCTGCGGTGCGGACGATGCTTAAGAGGGAGTGCAGGGGCATGGTGCGAGCAACAAGAGATCTGGGATTACCCGGTAAACACGGACCGGCGCTTGCCTGGAATGGTAAGCGCCACTGCAGGCTGCCGCGTGTCGGCGCGCATGCCGTTTTTCCGGCAGGCACCGGAATCGTGACTCGACTCCGGTGAGAACTATCAAAAAATAGCTGTAAAGCTTGATGGATCAAGCGACAGGAGCCATTTTTCCGTCATTTATCACGGTATGTCAGTCAGAAGC
>JBQMQB010000261.1:0-1163 GCA_052172715.1 Giesbergeria sp.
GTGGCCGAGCAGCTGATGCTGGGCGCACGCTGAGGTCAACGTGATGACTCGCAAAACACCCCTACCTTTGTTTGATCCGGCACTGGTTCGCCCTGCCTTGGTCGACGCCTTCAAAAAGCTCGACCCGCGCGCCCAATGGCGCAACCCCGTGATGTTCGTGGTGTACGTGGGCAGCGCCTTCACCACGCTGCTCGCTGCCAGCAAGCCAGAATGGTTTACCGCTTCAGTGGCCTTGTGGCTCTGGTTCACCGTGCTTTTCGCAAACTTCGCCGAAGCCATGGCGGAAGGGCGCAGCAAGGCGCAAGCCGCTTCGCTTCGCAGCCTGAAGAAGAGCACCTGGGCCAAGAAGCTGTCAGGCCACTACGACCGAACCACACCGCGCAGCGCCATGCAGTGGTTGCCACTAGAGGCGGACAACCTGCGCAAAGGCGATGTGGTGCTGATCGAGGCAGGCGACGCCATTCCCGCAGACGGCGAAGTGATTGACGGCGTGGCGTCGGTCGACGAGAGCGCCATTACCGGCGAATCGGCCCCTGTCATTCGCGAATCTGGTGGCGACTTTTCGGCCGTGACCGGCGGCACGCATGTGCTGTCCGACTGGATCGTGGTGCAGGTCGCGGTCAACCCTGGCGAGACCTTTGTCGATCGCATGATTGCCATGGTGGAGAACGCCAAGCGGCAGAAAACACCGAACGAGATTGCGCTCACCATTTTGCTGGTCGCACTGACGATTGTTTTCCTTGGCGTGGTGGTTACGCTGCTGCCCTTTTCGCAGTTTGGCGTGCAAGCCAGCGGCGCCGGCGAACCGGTGAGCCTGGTGGTATTGGTCGCGCTGCTGGTGTGCCTTATCCCGACAACCATTGCGGGCTTGCTTAGCGCCATTGGCGTCGCCGGCATGAGCCGCATGATGCAGGCCAACGTCATCGCCACCTCGGGCCGCGCTGTAGAAGCTGCTGGCGACGTCGATGTGTTGCTGCTCGACAAGACCGGCACCATCACGCTTGGCAACCGGCAGGCGAACCAGTTTTTCCCGGCTCCCGGTACGACTGAGGTGGCGCTTGCGCAAGCTGCTCAGCTTTCCTCGATGGCGGATGAAACACCCGAGGGGCGCAGCATCGTGGCGCTGGCCAAGGAGCGCTTCCAACTGCGCGTCCAGACCGAAG
>JBQMQB010000261.1:1263-3836 GCA_052172715.1 Giesbergeria sp.
GCTGCATTAGGGCTGGTTTGACACTCACCGGAGCAATCGCATGACACATCCAAATATCTTAGAAACCCGAGCGGCTGAGGCTGCGCCCAACAACACCGGCGGTCTGCTGCGGCCGGCTCTTGTGTTGTTCGCTGTGCTGTCGCTGGTCACAGGCTTGCTGTATCCCTTAGCGGTGACGGGCGTCGCGCAAGCCGTATTTCCCACTCAGGCGAACGGCAGCTTGGTGCAGCTCAACGGCAAAGTCGTGGGCTCGGAACTGATCGGGCAACAGTTCAGCAACCCTAGGTATTTTTGGGGCCGCCCATCTGCCACCAGCCCCATGCCCTACAACGCACAGTCTTCTGGCGGCTCGAACCTCGGCGCAAGCAGTCCTGATTTGAAGGCAGCGGTAGAGGCACGCGTCACCGCATTGCGTCAGGCAGACCCAAGCAACACTGCTCTTGTTCCGGTGGACCTCGTCACCGCGTCGGGCAGCGGTCTCGACCCGCACATCAGCGCAGCGGCGGCGCGCTACCAGCTTGTGCGAGTGGCGAAATCGCGCGCAGTTGCGCCCGATACCGTCGTGAAACTGCTCGATGCACATACCGAAGTCCGATGGTTCGGCTTCTTTGGCGAGCCCCGCGTGAACGTGCTGCGGCTCAACATGGCGCTGGACGAAACCATGCCATCCTCCAAGCGCTGATGCAGCGGCATTTCGCGTGAACGCCCTTCCACTTTTACTATATTTTTAGGAGCTATTAGCGCAATACCATAAAGCCCTAGAGCCACTTTTTTCTTAATTTATTGAGCCACTGATCACAGCAAACCATGTACGAGTCCGATCGTCCCGACCCCGACGCGCTGATTGAGCGGGTGCGCGCGGACGAGGCTCGCGCCACACGCGGTCAGCTGAAAATATTCTTCGGTGCATGCGCAGGCGTCGGCAAGACCTATGCAATGCTGTCTGCCGCCCGCGCCGCTCAGGCAGCAGGCACACCCGTCATGGTCGGCGTAGTGGAAACGCACGGCCGGGCAGAAACGCTGGCGCTCACAGCGGAGCTGCCTTTGTTGCCTCCTCGCCTGCTGCTGCACAAAGGTCGCAAGCTTGATGAGTTTGACCTTGACGCGGCGCTGCTCCAGCGCACGGACCATCCACGCACCCTGCTGCTGCTCGACGAACTGGCCCACAGCAACTTGCCGGGTTCGCGCCACCCAAAGCGCTGGCAGGACGCGCAGGAACTGCTGGCCGCCGGGCTGGATGTGTGGACGACGATGAACGTCCAGCACTTGGAGAGCCTGAACGACATCGTCGCCGGCATTACCGGCGTGCGGGTGCGCGAAACCGTACCCGACCACGTTTTCGACGCGGCCGACGAAGTCATGGTGGTAGACCTGCCGCCCGACGAACTCATTGCCCGCCTGAAGGCTGGCAAGGTCTACCTGCCACCACAAGCCGAACGTGCCGCCGCACATTTCTTTCGCAAGGGCAATCTGCTGGCGCTGCGCGAGCTGGCGTTGCGCCGAACCGCCGACCGCGTCGATGGCCAGATGCGCAGCTTCCGGCGCGAAGCGTCCGGTCGCCAGGCGCTTTGGCCCAATCGTGAAGCCTTGCTCGCGTGCGTAAGCGAAAGCAGCCATGGCGAAAAGGTGGTGCGCAGTGCCTCGCGCCTGGCGGCGCAGCTGGACATGCCTTGGCACGCGGTGCATGTGGAACCCCCAGGCGAGAGTCAACCAGACCGCATCCGCGCCGAAGCAAGCCTAAAGCTCGCCCGCGAACTTGGCGCCCAGACGGCAATGCTGCCTGGCGGCGAGGTAGCGCCAGAGCTCGAACGCTATGCGCGAACGCACAACCTCGCGCGGCTGGTCATCGGCCGACCGGGGCGCTCTCGCCCGTGGCGCAGGACCGTCGCCCAGCAGTTGTTGAACCTGGCTACCGACCTCGACATCTTGCAGATAGGCGGGCAGCAACAAACGGCAGATGCACCCACGCCGCGTGCCACCCGTCACGAGAACTCAGTCCATTGGAAAGCCTATGCCGCTGCAGCGGCGATATGCGGCGCCACCGCGTTGCTCGCCACGCCACTCTTGAACGTTTTTGAGCTGAGCAACATCGTCATGCTGTTCCTGCTGGTGGTGGTGGGCGTTGCCGTGCGCTTTGGCCGCGGGCCGGCGGTGCTGGCGTCATTTCTTGGCGTGACGCTTTTTGACCTGTACTTCGTGGCCCCACGCTTCACCTTGGCGGTAAGCGATGCGCAGTACCTGGTGACATTTGCCGTCATGCTTGCAGTGGCTCTGATAGTCGGTCAGCTCACTGCTGGGCTCAAGTTGCAGGCCAGCGCAGCGCGCCAGCGAGAGCAGCGGGTGCGAAGCCTCTACGACATGGCGCGCGACTTGTCTGCCGCGCTGCTCACCGACCAGGTGGCGGACATCGCCGCACGCTTTGTCCGTGCCGAACTCGGTGCGCGCTGCGCTTTGCTCGTGGCCGACGAGCACGATGTGCTTCAGGTCGCGCCTGGCGCCACTGCGGTTGTGGATGGCGTGGTGACGCAATGGTGTTTTTCGCACGTTGAGCCAGCAGGTCCCGGCACCAACAC
>JBQMQB010000262.1:0-3823 GCA_052172715.1 Giesbergeria sp.
TGGGTGATCGAGGCCTGGTACTGCTTGCTCCAGCGGCCGATTTGTCGCTCGAAGTAGTTGCCTGGCTTGCCGTAGCCAGCCAGACCCCGCTGTGCAAACGGCACCGAATGCAGTGCCGCAATCACCCGGTTGGTTTCGTCGTAAATGGCGCTTCGCTCGGTGGGCGTCATGCCCGGCAGCGCCTGGTCCCACAGCACACGGCCTTCCATGTACTCCATGATGTAGAAGGCGCGGCCGATGACGGATTCGTCCTCGCACAGCACGTACATATTCGGCACGGGCACGTCGGTGCCTTGAAGGGCGCTCATCACCGTGAATTCACGCTCGACGGCATGCGCCGACGGCAGCAGCTTGGCCACCGGCCCCGGCTTGGCGCGCATCACGTAGCTTTTACCTGGGGTGATCAGCTTGTAGGTGGGGTTGGATTGGCCACCCTTGAACATTTCCACGGCGACCGGGCCCGCAAAGCCTTCCAGCCTCGGCGCAAGCCAGTCGCTCAAGGCGGCACTGTCGAATATATGGGCCCCTGACACCTCGCGGGTGCCGACGAAGTGGTCAAAGTTGCTCATGGATAGGTGTGTTCAGTTGTCGAGTTCGGTCAGGCGCATGAGCGCCGCGCGATTGCGTACCACCAAGCCGCCTGGCTCGATGCGGATGATGTCGTCGCGCTCCATGGCCTTGAGCTCCTGGTTCACCCGCTGACGCGAAGCGCCGAGGAGCTGGGCCAGCTCTTCCTGCGCCAGTTGCAGGCCGATGCGCATTTCGTCGTTGTTGGACAGGCTGGAGATGCCGTAGCTGCGCACCAGATGCAGCAGTTGCTTGGCCAGGCGTGCCCGCAGGGGCAAGGTATTGAGGTCTTCCACCAAACCGTAGAGCTGGCGGATACGCCGTGCATGCAGGCGCAGCATGGCCTCGTACAGCTCTGCATGCGTAGCCAAAATTTTCTTGAAATCGGCCTTGGCAACGCACAGAACCGTGGTGGGTCCGTGGGCATAGGCGTCGTGTGTGCGCCGGTCTCCGTCGAAGATCGCCACATCGCCAAACCAGATTCCCGGCTCGACATAGGTCAACGTGATCTGTTTGCCTGAGATGGAGGTGGAACTCACCCGCACCGCTCCCTTGGCACAGGCGATCCAGTCTTCTGGCGGATCGCCGCGGGCGCAGATCAAGCTGCCGTCTTTGAAACGTTTGACGTAGGCGCATCGCAGAATGTCGTGTCGCAGAGAAGGGGAGAGCGTGCCAAACCAGCGACCGGAATTGATCGCCTCGCGTTCTTCGATAGTAAGAATAGGGTCGTCCATAGTCTGTCTTTTGCGTGACTGGTCACGGTTTCATTGTCGCGTCAGGGACCGCTGCTGTGGTGCAAGCAGTGTCCCGCTCGTGTCTGGTGCAGGAGCACCCGGCTGTCAGCGAAAGCGTGGTGCGCGCTTGTCAAAAAACGCCCCAATGCCTTCTTCTGCGTTCGGGTGGCGCAGGTTGTTGACGAAGTGTTTGCGTTCCTGCTCAAGTTGGGTGTGCAGGTCGTGGGTCTGCGCCTCAGCAAGTAGCTCTTTGATGCTGGCGAGCACATTGGGTGCGCGCGTGTTCAGCTCGGCACACAGTTCCAGCGCGCCTGTCAGCGCAGCGCCCGGGTCGGTCAGTCGGTTGACGATACCCAGCGTGTGCAGGCGCTCGACCGGGAGCGCCTCGCCCAGCATGAGCCACTCGGCCGCCAGCGTTCGCGCTACGGTATGCGCAAGCGCCCAGCTCGCGCCGCCATCGGGCGAGAGGCCTACCCTGCTGTAGGCAAGAGAGAAACGCGCACCACGCGCGGCGACGATGAAGTCGCAGGCCAGTACCAGCGAAAAACCCGCCCCGACAGCCATGCCCTCCACCGCTGCTACGACGGGTTTTGGGTAGGCTCTGATGGTTTCAATCCAGTCGTGCAATGCATTGATGCTGGCCGACTGCGCCTCTGGGGCGAGCGTGCGGTTGGCCCGCAGGCGCACCAGATTGCCCCCCGCACTGAACACGCCATCGGCCCCCGTCAACACCACGCTGCGCACATCGGCACTGCGTTCCGCCCCGTTCATCGCTTCGATGCCAGCTGCATAAATCTCTGGTCCGAGGGTGTTGTGCTGCCCCGGATTGCGCAGCGTGAGAATCAAGGTTTGGCCGTCGGTGCGGCTTGTGAGTTCGGCGCCCATGGTGTGTCAGCCTCGTTGGTGGGTAAGACTCAGGCCCAATGCGCCGCGGCGGCGCAACCAGGGGCTTGGTCGGTAGCGTGGATCGCCATAGACGGTTTGCATGTTGAACAATATCTCCAGAATGTTGGTGGGGCCCCAGCGGTCGCCCATCGCCAGGGGACCAAGGGGGTAACCGAGCCCGAGAGTGGTGGCAAGCTCCAGATCGGCGGGGCTGCAAATGGCCTGCTGGCAGATGTCGCTGGCAATGTTTACGGTATGCGCCACCACGCGTTGGGTGACAAAGCCGCCGCTGTCCTGCACAACGCTCACGGGCTTGCCGTCGCGTGCGAACAAGGCCCAGGCGGCGCTGCGCATGTCTTCGCGCGTGGCAGGGTTGGTGGCCAGTACGCGGCGGCGTGTGCTGGCGTCGTCGATCAGCATGTCGATTCCGACAGTGCGTACAGGGTCGAGCCGTTCCACGACGGCCATGGTGGTGATGTCAAAACCCAGTGGCGCGACCAGGCAGATGGCCTGACTCGATGGGGTAGCGCCCGTCTCGATAGACGCACCAAGATTTTTCAGCAATTGGTAGATTTCGGCTCTGCGCGCAGCACGCGGTGACACCCAGACGGGCGGGATTTCATCCACCACTGGTGCGGGAGCTTCTGCCGGTACTTGCGCAGTGCCTTCCACGTAGCGATAAAACCCCTCACCGCTCTTGCGTCCCAACATTCCGGCAGCCAGACGCTGCGCCGTGATCACGCTGGGACGAAAGCGTGGCTCCTCGTAGAACTGGTGGTAGATGGATTCCATGACGGGGTGCGAAACGTCCAGCCCCGTGAGGTCCAGCAATTCGAATGGGCCCAGGCGAAAACCTACCTGGTCACGCAGGATGCGATCCACCGTAGCGAAGTCCGCCACGCCCTCGGAGACGATACGCAGTGCCTCCGTGCCGTAACCGCGTCCCGCGTGGTTCACGATGAATCCGGGGGTGTCCTGGGCGCGCACTGGCGTGTGCCCCATTTTCCAGGCCAGGGTATCGAGCCGTTCGCAGGTCTGCAAACTTGTCCTGAGGCCAGGCACCACCTCCACCACCTTCATGCTCGGCGCAGGGTTGAAGAAGTGAAAACCACAAAACCGTGCTGGCTCGGCGAGGTCTTCCGCCAGTGCAGTGATGGACAGCGAAGACGTGTTGCTTACCAATAGAGCATTTGGTGCGACGATGGTTTCAAGCTCCACGAATAAGGCTTTTTTTGTAACCAAATCCTCCCCAATGGCTTCCGCCACAAGATCACAGGACGCAAGATCTGACGTGTCGGCTACTGCCGTGACGCGCGTTTGCCACAGTACGGCTTCGTTCTGCGCGATTTTTCCTGATTCCAACCGTCGCTGCCATTGCGCGGCAATCGCCGCAATGGCGCGCTGGGCTGCGCCGGTATGAATATCGAGTAACAGAACTTCACACCCGGCCTGCGCAGCCAGTTGTGCGATTCCTTGGCCCATAGTGCCGACGCCCACAACACCCACTCGTGAAATTTGGATTTCCATCGCCTCATTATGTAAGTTCGCGCAAATGGCGCAATTTATGCAAGAATCCGAAAAATTAAATTGAAAAAAGAAGTGAGAATTCGCAATTTACAGCTGGCCGTGTTGGTGGG
>JBQMQB010000263.1:0-3821 GCA_052172715.1 Giesbergeria sp.
GATAGCTACCAGCTCCTGCGCTGCGGCTGGCGCCGGCGAATGGCATCGGCAATCGCCTGCGCCATGTCCTTGCGCTCTGCACGCAGCGCAAAATCCACCGCAGACAGCCGCAACTGGTTGCGCAGCGACGGGTCCGCCCCTTCGCGCAGCAGCAGTACCAGCGATTCGCTGGTGCCGTATTGCGCGGCCATCATCAGTGGAGTGGTGCCGTTGGGAGATGCGGCGTCGATGTAGGCGGAGTGCTCCAGCAGCAGGGCAATGATTTCCGGCTGGTAGTTGCTGGCGCCCGATGCGGCGTAGTGCAGTGGCGTCCAGCCCGGGTGGTTGATGTCAGCGTCACGGGCGATCAACAAACGCGCCATCTCTGACTGCCCGCGCAGCGCAGCGAACATCAGCGGCGTTTCCTTGTGCGCGTTGCGCAGATTTACATCGGTTGCCGGGGCGCCAATCAGCACTTCTGCCACGCGCAGCGAATTGACTTGCAAAGCGACGCAGAGGCCTGGACTGCCATTGCTGTCGACTGTGTTGGGGTCAAACCCGCGGTGCAGCAAGTCTTTTACGTTGCTCGCATCGTTGCGCTGAATGGCGACAAAAAAATCCTCATACGACCCTGCCTGCGCAGCCCTCACCACAAGCAACGCGCACAGACCGATAAGACGGCGCCGCGCAATCATGCGAGCACTCGCGAAAACAGCCGCTCGAAGTTGCGGCTGGTGGCCGCGGCCACCGCTTCAACGGCGATACCGCGCACCTGCGCCACCTGCTGCGCCACAAAGGGCACGTAAGCGGGCGAGTTTGTCTTGCCCCGATACGGCACCGGCGCCAGATAGGGGCTGTCGGTTTCGATCAGCAGGCGATCGAGCGGCACAAAGGCGGCCACATCACGCAGGTCCTGCGCATTCTTGAAGGTGATGATTCCCGAAAACGAAATGTAGAAACCCAAATCAAGCGCTGCGCGCGCCACGGCAGCCGACTCGGTGAAGCAATGAAACACACCGCTTGACTGGTGGGCTGCCTCGCCCTGCATTTCTTCGCGCAGGATGGCAAGCGTGTCGTCCGAGGCACTGCGGGTATGGATGACCAGCGGCAGGCCAGCGGCGCGTGCCGCGCGGATGTGGGTACGAAAACGCTCGCGTTGCCACTCCAGGTCGGCAATGCTGCGCCCGCCCTTGCGGTCCTGCATGCCGTAGTAATCGAGCCCGGTCTCACCAATGGCCACTACGCGCGGCAGTGCAGCGCATTCCAGCAGCTCCTGCACGCTGGGCTCACGCACGCCCTCGTTGTCGGGGTGCACGCCCACCGAGCACCAAAAGTTGTCGTAGGCCAGTGCCAGTGCATGCACCTGGGCAAATTCTTCCATCGTGGTGCAGATGCACAGGGCCCGCTCGACCTGCGCATTTGCCATCGCCTGTCGAATGTCGGAGATTTGCGCGGCCAGCTCGGGAAAGCTCAGGTGACAGTGGGAATCGGTAAACATGCGTGCGGCAGCGGGTGCGCCGGTATCAGGCCCTGCCGCCGTGTGAGGCGGCGGCAGGCTGGAGTCAAATGGTTTGCGTGGGGCGCTCGGAACCCAGCGACGTACCGAGGATTTCCTCGATTTTGTGCTTGAGCTGGCGCGATTTGTCGTCCTTGGGGAACTGAATGCCCACGCCCTGGGTGCGGTTGCCGCCGGAGCGTGCCGGTGTGACCCATGCCACGCGACCGGCCACGGGGTAACGCTGCGGGTCGTCGGGCAATGTCAGCAGCACATACACGTCGTCACCCAGGCGGTACTCGCGCATGGTGGGCACAAAAATGCCGCCTTCCGGGAAGAACGGGATGTAGGCCGCATACAAGGCACCCTTTTCCTTGATGGCCAGCTGCATGACGCTGGGACGTGGGGAGGCGGAGGGACTGCTCATGGCGTATTTTTTTCGGTGGTTACAGCGGAGTGTAGGGTGTTTCGCGCTTGCGCCACAAGTGCGTCAAGCATCAGTGGCACGGCAAACGGGTGCTCGGCAGTGCGCGCTGCTTGCACCAAATCCCGGCTCCAGCGCGCCAACGCAGGCAGCGCAGGCACAGGGGGAAGGTCTGCCGACCGAAAGTAGCGCGGCGCGGCACCAGCGCCAACCACCTGCAAATCGTGGCACAGCTTTTGCAACACTGCAATGGTTTGCATGGGGCTCCAGCCCTCGACCACGCTCACGTCGCCCCGCTGCATGGCCTTGGGGAAAGCGGCCCACGCTGCAGGGCTAGTGCCTGCGTGGACAAGCTCCAGAGCATCGTCGGGTCGGCCGCCGGCGGCGCGCAGCAGCGCCGCTGCGGTATCACCCGCCACGCCTTGGGCCGTGAGCCATTGCAGCACTTGGTCCTCGGGTGGCCAGCGCAGCGCATGCGCCATACAGCGGCTGCGGATGGTGGGCAGAAGCGCATGGGCAGCTTCGGTGGCTAGCACAAAACGCGTGTCACCCACCGGTTCTTCCAGCGTTTTCAGCAAGGCGTTGGCAGTAATGGTGTTCATCTGCTCGGCCGGATACACCAACACCACCTTGCCACGCCCGCGTGCATTGGTGCGCTGGGCAAATTCGACGGCATCGCGCATTGCGTCCACCCGGATCTCTCGGCTGGGTTTGCGCTTTCTTTCGTCCAGATCTTTCTGGGCCTTTTCTGACAAAGGCCAGCCGCGCGCGAGCATCTCCGTCTCGGGCATGAGCACGGCCAAGTCGGCATGGGCGTGCACGTCGATCGCATGGCAACTGGTGCAGTGGCCGCAGGCGCCGTCGGCGCTGGGCGACTCGCACAGCCATGCGCGGGCCAGCTCCATGGCCAAAGCGAACTGCCCCAGACCCGATGGGCCATGCAACAGCCAGGCGTGGCCGCGCTGCGCCAGCAATTGCGCACGCTGCTCAGCAAGCCATGGCGGCAAACTCAATTGGGATCTCCGTAGGCGGCAAGCGTGCTGTCCAGCCAGCCGCGACGTGCGAGCGCACTGGTGAGCTGCCGCCAGACTGCGGGGCGCGGTTGTGCAGCATCGAGGCGCACAAACCGCTGCGACGCAGCCTGGGCGCGAGCGGCGTAGCCTGCCGCCACCCGCGTGAAAAAGGCTGTGTCCTGTGCCTCAAAACGGTCGGGCGCCCGCGCGCCTTCTAGGCGAGCGGCCGCCGCATCGGGGGCGATGTCAAACCACAACGTGAGATCAGGCTCCAGCATTACATTCGGCGTTTGGGCCGAGTCCATTTGTACCATGCGCTCCAGAATCGATAGAGTTTCAAGGTTAAAACCACGCCCGGCGCCCTGGTAGGCAAAGGTGGCGTCGGTAAAGCGGTCGCACAGCACCACCTCGCCGCGTGCCAACGCAGGTGCGATGACCTGGCCAATGTGGTCGCGCCGCGCGGCAAACGCCAGCAGGGCTTCGGTCAGCGCATCCATGGGTTGCTTGAGCAGCAGATCGCGCAGCGCCTCGGCCAGTAGGGTGCCGCCGGGCTCTCGCGTGCGGGTTACCCGTCGCCCCTGGGCGCGAAAGGCCTCGGCCAGGGGCTCGATGTGCGAGGACTTCCCCGCACCGTCGATGCCTTCAAAGCTGATAAACAAACCTTTAGATGCCATGCGGAAATTTCCTTACTGGCCGCGCTGGAAACGGCCAACGGCACGGTTGTGCTCTTCAAGCGAGCCGCTGAAATGGCTACTGCCATCCCCTCGCGCCACAAAATACAAAGCTTTGGTGCGATCAGGCTGCACGGCAGCGAGCAGCGAGGCTTTGCCGGGCATGGCAATGGGCGTGGGCGGTAAGCCTGGGCGAGTGTAGGTGTTCCAGGGCGTATCGGTCTGCAGGTCGCGCTTGC
>JBQMQB010000264.1:0-3820 GCA_052172715.1 Giesbergeria sp.
ACATCGGCGCTGAAGGCCAGCGCAGGTTTTACGCGCCTGCTGCCGTCGGCCATCGTGGTGCTGGGCTATGGCATGGCGTTCTACTGCCTGTCGCTCACTTTGAAGACAGTGCCGATCGGCGTTGCCTACGCCATCTGGTCGGGCTTGGGCATCGTGCTCATCACTCTGATGGGATACGTTCTGTACCAGCAGTCCATCGATTGGGCGGCGGGTATCGGCATGGTGCTGATCGTCGCGGGCGTCGCGGTCATTCAGCTGTTTTCCAAGACGGCTGCGCATTGAGTTGGGCGCGATGGAAACCATCTCCTGCGAGCAAACGCTACAGAAACACGTCCACGCCGCGGCAGCGATGCTGCTGTTTGGCGGTGCCCACTGCGGTGTTTGCCAGGTGCTGCGCCCGCGCCTTGAGCACGAGATGGCGCAGCATTTCCCGCAAGTCGCGTTGGCCTATGTCGATTGCGCAGAGGCCCCACAAGTCTGTGCCCAGCAGGGCGTGTTCAGCCTGCCCGTGCTGCGCTTCTATTTGGACGGCAAGCTGGCGCTGGAACGTGGCCGCCATGTCAGCGTGCAGGAGTGGCTGCGTCAGATCGAGCGCCTGCTGGCGCTATCGGCAGACGACGGGGCCTGAGCAGCAAGCGGAGTGCTTTCGGCCTCCCAGTGCATGCGGTGGAAGTCGAAGTCTTCTGCTAATGTGGGCTTGACGATCTCGAAATAGGGCGAGACATCAAAGTCGCGCGGCACGAACAGGCGCCTGTTGCGGATGTGGTAGATCGTCTCCATCACTGCGTGCAGGCGCTCTGCATCCTGATGGCACTCGGCCGTGATGGCCGGCAGCACCGGATAGCCGACGCTCTGAAAGGCTTCTGCAATCAGAGAGGAGCAAATGGCACGTGTCGGGTCGCCACTGCCCATCGCCAGCAGACGCCGTCGCCACTGTCCGTACACCGGCAGGGCCGGCAAAAAGTAGCGCGCCAGGTCGAACACGTTGCGTAGGTCGTACTGAGCGCCGAGCATGCTGCTCACGCGCTCCAAGACCCGCTGCAGGTCGGCGGCGTTCAGACCAACGGGGCGGCAGATGCGCGTCGGGTACGTTTGGTAGTGCGACAAAGAGCGCTTGCAGACCCCGTCGAGCATGTCGGCCTCAATGAACAAATAGGGCTCGCCGAGTGCGTTGCACCCGCCAAGCTGCGGGCCGATATAAAACGCAGCATGTGACCAAGTGGACTGCGTGAAGTATTTGATGACGGACGAGACGCGGCTGTTGCCCTCAATCAGCAGTACGTCACCCGGACGCAGGCACTGTGCCAGCGCCGTGCGCGCGGTGGGCATGCCGGTCTGGATGCTGGCGTGCGGCTGTGACAAATAGCGCGCCAGCGCCTGGCCCAGAGAATGAAGAAGTCTGTGGAACATGAAGGGTGTCGCAAGCAACATGAAGCCCCTCCAAGGTAGCACGATGGTCGCGTGGTCGCACGGGCCTGCGGCATGATGACCCGCATGTTGTGCTGGACAGACACCCATTGCCACCTCGATGCGCCCGAGTTCGCGCCCGACGCCGATGCGGTGCGCGCACAGGCGCGCGCTGCCGGAGTGCAGCACCTCGTCATCCCGGCGGTGCAGCTGGCCCATTCCGAAGCCGTGCGCGAGCTGGCCCATCGCCATGGCGACAGTTACGCACTGGGCGTTCACCCGCTGTACACGCCGCAGGCGGGCGATGGCGACGTGGAGCAACTGGCGAGCGTGCTCGAACACCACCGCCACGACCCGCACCTGGTGGCGGTGGGTGAGATCGGGTTGGATTTTTTTGTGCCGGGGCTGGACGCGGCACGGCAAACCCAGTTCTACCGCGCGCAGCTGCAACTGGCGCGGCGCTTTGACCTGCCCGTGATCCTGCATGTGCGCCGCTCGGCGGACCCGTTGCTCAGGGGCCTGCGCGAGGTGCCCGTGCAGGGCGGCATTGCGCACGCCTTTAACGGCAGCCTGCAGCAGGCGCGGGCCTTTATTGCGCTGGGTTTCAAGCTGGGCTTTGGTGGCGCGCTGACCTACGACCGTGCGCTGCAGTTGCGCCGCCTGGCCACCGAGCTGCCGATCGAGGCGCTGGTGCTGGAGACCGATGCGCCCGACATGCCGCCGCACTGGCTCTACCGCACCGCAGCCGAGCGCGCGGCAGGTGCCGTGCAGGGCCGCAACACCCCCGCCGAACTGCCGCGTATTGCAAAATTGCTGGCAGACCTGCGCGGTGTGACGCTGCCCGACCTGGCGCGCCACACCCAGGCCAATGCGCTGCAGGCCTTGCCGCGCCTTGTGGGGCGTATTGGATAATGGACAAATTGGCTCCCAGCTCTTAACCGGATTGCGCTACCAGCTATTGGATTGATAGTGTTTGCACGAGGCGATCTGGCCGTGCAGAGATTACTGTGAAGACCTTCGAATGACCCGCAAGAAAACCACCACCGACGAACTGCCCGAAGTGAGCGTCTCCGACGACGGCGAGGTGCGCCATCTGCACCTCGGAACGCCTTGGATTCAGGGCTCCATGCGCATTGCCGCACCCTTCGATATCGAGCTTGAATACGTGCAGCGGATGATGGCCTGGCTGGTGTTCGTCGACCCCGCCAGTGTGCGCAAGCGCCATGCCATGCAACTTGGCTTGGGGGCGGGCGCGATCACCAAGTTCTGCCACAAGAAGCTGCGCCTGTGCACCACGGCCGTCGAGATCAACCCTCAAGTCGTATCGGTGTGCCGCGCCTGGTTCAAGCTGCCGCCCGATGGTCCCAAACTGCGTGTGGTGCTGGCGGACGCGGCCGAGGAGATTCGCAACCCCATGTGGCAAGGCACAGTCGACGCGCTGGCCGTGGACCTGTACGACGACCAAGCCGCCGCTCCGGTGCTTGACAGTGCCGAGGTGTACGCCGAATGCCGTGCGCTGCTCACCGACGATGGCTGCATGACGGTGAACTTGTTTGGCCGCACCTCCAGCTTTGCGCAGAGCGTGGAAAAAATGGCGACCGCCTTTGGCGAGGACGCGCTCTGGGCCTTCAAGCCCACGCGCGAGGGCAATACGGTGGTGTTGGCGCAGCGCAACCCGACCCGTTTCAAGCGCGGCGAGCTTGCCGAGCGCTGTGCGCAGATTCAGGAGCTCTGGGGTTTGCCCACAGCGCGCTGGGTGCGCGGTCTGCGGCCCTTGGTCGCCTGAAAACTTCGCTCACACGTTCTTCGGGTCGCAAAATACCGCCATGACGCATTCCCACGCAACCGCAACCGCAACACGCACCCCCGTAGGCCCACTCCAATGGCGACAGATTGTCGAATGGCTGCGCGCTGATGGCGTCATTAGCAAGGATGAGGCTGCGCGCACCGTCGCCCGCTGCTCGCAGGCAGAGAGCAGTCAGCACCCACTGGTGCGCCTGGCCAGCGTGGCCATGTCGCGCGCCAGCGATGGCAAGCCGCTCGACATCGAAACCCTGACCGAGTACTTGGCCAAGCGCGTCGGGCTGGAGTATTTGCGCATCGACCCGCTCAAGGTGGATGTGGGCAAAGTGGCCGACACCATGAGTGCGAACTACGCCGAGCGGCACAAAGTGCTGCCGGTGCTGGTCAGCCTGAAAGAAGTGGTGATCGCCACCGCCGAGCCTTTCATTACCGACTGGATGCCCGAAGTCGAGCGCCAGGCACGCCGCACGGTGCGCCGCGTGCTGACCAATCCGCTGGACATTCACCGTTACACGGCCGAATTTTTTGCGCTGGCCAAATCGGTGCGCGCCGCGCAAAAATCTGGCGGCAACATCGCCACCAGCAACTTCGAGCAACTCGTCGAACTGGG
>JBQMQB010000265.1:0-3798 GCA_052172715.1 Giesbergeria sp.
ATCACGCAGCCAATGGCCGGGCCGTGGGATTCACCAAAGTTGGTGACTGCAAAAAGGGTGCCGAAAGTGTTGCCGCTCATGAGCGCCATTATCGGGGCAGCGAAGGAGCCTGCAATAAGCAGAGAGTCAGGCGAAGCTCAGGAGAGTCGGTGCATCACAGGTCTGTTGTGCGCCCTATTACAGCTGCGCACGGGCCAGCGCGCTTATGCCCGCCCTGCTCCGCCAGACGAATCGCTGTCCTCGCCTTCAGGCCAGTCACGGATATAGGCCTTGAGCATCTTGTTCTCAAAATTCTGGCTGTCCACCACCGCCTTGGCAACGTCGTAGAAGCTGACCACGCCCATGAGCATGCGGTTGTCCATGACGGGCATGTAGCGCGCATGGCGCTCCAGCATCATGCGGCGCACTTCGTCCATATCGGTTTCGTTGGTGCAGGTGAGCGGATGGTCGTCCATGGCGCTGCGCACCAGCATGGTGCCCACAGTGCCACCATTGCGCACCAGCGCCTTAATCACTTCGCGGAAGGTGAGCATGCCCACGAGGTCGCCGTGCTCCATCACCACCAGTGAGCCAATATCGCGCTCGGACATCACGCGCACGGCGTCCGCAAGGGGCTCGGCAGGGTGTGCGGTATAGAGCGTATTGCCCTTGACGCGCAGGATATCGCTGACTTTCATGGAGATTCCTCGCTGTGCGCAGCAAGCTTTTCGTTGCTGCGAAACCGTATGAATATAGCCCACAATGGCCATGAGCCCATAGACCATCGCCTTGGAGAATTTCATGCCCGGTTACGCCGATCCTGGCTTCGACACCTTGGCCCTGCATGCAGGCGCCGCCCCTGACCCTGCGACCGGTGCACGCGCCGTGCCGATCTACCTCACCACCTCGTTCGTCTTCGATTCGAGCGACCACGCAGCCTCGCTCTTCAACATGGAGCGCGGTGGCCATGTGTACTCGCGCATCAGCAACCCGACCACGGCTGTGCTTGAGCAGCGCATGGCCGCCCTGGAAGGCGGCGTGGGCGCCGTGGCAACAGCCAGCGGCCAGGCGGCGCTGCATCTGGCAATTGCCACCCTGATGGGTGCGGGCTCCCACATCGTGGCCAGCAGCGCACTCTACGGCGGCTCACAGAACCTGCTGCACTACACCTTGCGGCGCTTCGGCATCGAGACCACCTTCGTTCCCACGGGCGATGTGGACGCGTGGCGCGCCGCCATTCGCCCCAACACGCGCCTGCTGTTTGGCGAGACGGTAGGCAACCCAGGCCTTGAGGTACTCGACATCCCGTCGGTCAGCGCCATCGCACACGAGGCCGGCGTGCCGCTGCTCGTTGATTCCACTTTCACCACGCCCTGGCTAATGAAACCGTTTGAACACGGGGCAGACATCGCGCTCCACTCGGCCACCAAGTTCCTCGGCGGACATGGCACGGTTATCGGTGGCGTACTGGTCGATAGCGGCAGCTTCGACTGGGAGCGCTCGGGCCGCTTCCCCGAACTCACCGAACCCTACGACGGGTTTCACGGCATGGTGTTTGCCGAAGAGAGCACCGTCGGCGCCTTTGTGCTCCGGGCACGGCGCGAGGGACTGCGCGACTTCGGCGCCTGCATGAGCCCGCACACGGCTTGGCTGATCCTGCAAGGCATTGAAACTCTCCCACTGCGCATGCAGCAGCACATGCGCAATACTGAACGCGTGGTGGAGTTTCTGGCCGGTCAGCCCTTCGTAGCGCGCGTGGGGCACCCGATGCTGCCTTCGCACCCTAGCCACCAACTGGCGCAAAAGCTGCTGCCGCGGGGCGCGGGTTCGGTGTTCAGCTTCGACCTCAAGGGTTCCCGTGAGCAGGGAAAACGGTTCATCGAAACCCTAAAAATCTTCAGCCACCTCGCCAATGTGGGCGACTGCCGCAGCCTGGTGATTCATCCGGCCAGCACCACACACTTTCGCCTCAGTGACGACGCGCTTGCCGCCGCCGGCATCGCGCAGGGGACGATCCGCCTGTCCATCGGTCTGGAGGATGCAGACGACTTAATCGACGACCTCAAGCGCGCCCTCAAGGCGGCAGAAAAGACGGGAGCATGAGCATGCGAGTGCCAGTCAACGAATTCGAAGCGTATTGCTATACCGGCGGTCGCCTCTTCGACGCTGCCCTGCCCACGGTCGTCCTAATCCATGGTGTGCTCAACGACCACAGCGTGTGGGCCATGCAAAGCCGCTGGCTGGCCCACCACGGCTGGAACGTGCTGGCGGTGGATCTTCCAGGACACTGCCGCAGCGCCGGGCCTGCGCCCCAGACCGTAGAAGAAGCGGCAGACTTCGTGATCGCCCTGCTGGGCGTCCTGGGTGTGGAGCGCGCGGCGCTGGTCGGGCACAGCTGGGGTTCGCTGATTGCATTGGAGGCGGCCAGCCGCCTAGGCAACCGCGCCTCGCATCTCGCGCTGGTAGGAACGGCATGGCCCATGAAGGTGTCGCCCGCACTGCTGGAGGCGGCACTTCATGAGCCGGAAAAGGCCCTGCGCATGGTCAATGTGTTCTCGCGCAGCACCCTGTGCGCGCCACCGTCGGCCTTGGGACCAGGCACTTGGGTTTTTGGTGCTCAAATGGCCCTTGGCAGACGGGTGCTGGCCAGCAATACGCAGGTCAACCTGTTTCACCGGGGATTCATGGCATGCGACCAGTACGCCAGAGGCGACGTCGCCATTGCCCAAATCGAATGCCCGGTACTGTTCGCACTCGGCGCACTGGACCAGATGACCACCCCGAAAGCAGCCCAGACCTTGCTCACAGCCGCTAAGGCTGCAGGCAAAAAGGTGTCTGTCAGTATGTTGCCCGTAGGCCACAGCGAAATGACCGAAGCGCCCGAAGCGACCCTTGTTGCGTTGCGCGACTTTCTATCGCATTGAACATGTCACGCCATTACCGCCGATTGGTCGCCAACATTCGGTCAGGCGTGGCCTCTTGACGTTATTTCAGACAAACCCAAGAGCCCGCCCAACAAGCGGCCAAAACCATTAAAGACGGGCGCAAGCTCTCACGTCTTAGGCGTCAGGTTTAGCAAGTACTGACCGCCTCGGTCGAACGAATCAAACTGTGCTGGGTTCAGCTCGATTGGTGCGGCCCGGGGTCAATACGCGCCTCGAATCGGTCGCTATTGCTGCCAAACCCGACCGGCTGGTCGGTGGCTGGTGGAGCGGTCGTATCCACTGGAGGCAGCTCCTCCTGCGTCAGCAAGGGCAATGGCACGCTGGTCGATCCCCGGTCAGACAGTGCATCCAAATGGGTCAGATCGCTGAGATCAAGATCCAGAACTGGGGCCGGACCAGATACCGATGCATCTGCAGCGCCCGGGTGCATCGGCGCCTCAAATGCCCAGTCTGTCTCAAAGTTAATCAGATTGCTGGCAGGCGCCGCAGACGCCGGATCGATAAGCTCTACCTTGGGCTCTTCAAACGCCTCTGATTCCAGAGGTGTAGTGCGTGTGCGTGGGCTTGAAATGCCGCGCGTTGAAGCGGGCGTCGTGCGCGCAATTGCATGCAGCAACAACAAATCGTCGTAGGCTGGCAAATCAAAACGCTGACCTCCCTGGCCTTGCCATCGGAACAACAATTCTTGCAACAGCGATACAACAGAAGGGTCGCACCACAAGGCTTCAATACGAGCGAGGACTTCCGGATACCCGAACAGCGTTCGTCCTTGACGGGAAAACGCGGAAAATTCAGGTATTTGAGCGTTGAAATAGTGGTGAAACTGCTCACGCAGAGTATTGAATTGTTCGACGCGACTGAGAGATCGGTACAG
>JBQMQB010000266.1:0-3790 GCA_052172715.1 Giesbergeria sp.
AGGAATACCGGGAAATGCTTCACGACTCGCTCTGAAGCGTGGGGCAACAGCGCTCACATTTGGGCTCACACGTTCAGTGTCGAGGCGACCACATGGACCATCGCCGAGACATCCGCGCCTTACAAAATGTCACGCATTCACAACACATCGGTACATTGTCATGTGTCGCAGCGCTATCAAAACCACCGCGCGCTAGACTAGCGTTAATTATTAGGATAATTAACCGTTTGTTGCCTTGCGGCGATTGGAAAAAGGCTATTGACTGTGGTGATGCGCGCGGGAAATCTCATTACCTGGATTTTGAAAGGGACCTATCCGCGACTCTACGTGCCCATCCTGATGGTCATTTTGCTGGTCTTGGGCGTGCGCTACCACTACCTTCTGGAGCAGGAAAAGGCTGATGCCAACCGCAACGCGACAAGCCAGTTGCAACGTGCTGGGGAGCTTCTACAGTCCCGCGTGGCAGTTTCGTCGGCATGGGATACCACCGCTGTCAAAAGCGTACTGACTGAAAGCATGGCCCACCTGGGGCCTGGCGTTCAAATGCTCCGTTGGCAGTCAGCCAGCAATCCATCCATAGAAGTGCGCGCCGCGCCCGGTGCGGCCAGAGCCCCTCACTGGTTCGCCAATTGGTTGAATTTTCCTGCTCCGACGCAGCAATTCAGTCCGTTACTTTCTGACGGCACATCTGGTCAACTGACGGTGACGCTGTGGGCTGAGCCACTGGTAGATCAGATATGGAGCACCGTGACCGTGCAAGCGCGCATCTCGGCGCTCAATGTCTTCACTATCTTTTTCCTACTCACACTCCTGATGCGGGCCAACGCCCGCAGGGTGCGGCGACTGGCCGATGCGACCGATCGCTTCCGCCAGGGCCAGCTGGATGTGCGCATGGAAGTAGCGGGAACGCTCGAATCACGGGCCATGGCCGCGACCTTTAACGGAATGGCGGACAAGATTCAGTCACTCGTATTGACGTTGCGTGAAACCCAAGATCTTCAAAGCGAGCAATTGCACTTCACCCGGCAACTGATTGATGCTCTGCCTCTGCCCGTTTTTGTGCGCGACGCCGATGGCGTCTACCTTGACACGAACTGCGCCTGGACACGGCTCTTTCATTCGCAACCTGACCGCACGCAAGACCATGGCAGTACGGCGGCGCCTGCCCTGCCTCATTCACTGACGCTCCCTCAATCTGCACAAGCTGCAGGTGAACGCGGCAAGGAAATTCGAATCGAACTGGCCGACCAGCCACCACTCGATATGGCGTATTACGAAGCCCCCTTCACCAGCACCGGCGGAGCACTGGCGGGCACGATCGGCACACTTGTGGATGTCACCGAACGCAAGCGCGCTGAGGAAGCCCTGCGGGCCGAAAAGGACCGCGCAGAAATCACTCTTGCATGTATCGGCGACGGCGTGATCACCACCGATATTGGCGGGTGCATCGAAACACTTAACGAGGCCGCCCAACTCATGACTGGCTTCAGCCCCGCGCAAGCCATCGGGCGCCAGCTAAATGAAGTGTTTCGCCTGTATTCAGAGCAAACGGGCCACACTGCCAGCACAGCGACAGAACGTGAAAGCAAACCCGGTGCACTGCAGCCGCCGACCCATGAGGTGCTGATACACCGCTCAGGCGAGCACTACGCCATCGAGTACACCGCCGCCCCTATCCGCAAGGGCGAAGGCCTGGTGGCAGGATACGTGCTTGTGTTCCGTGACGTAACCGAAACGCGCAACCTGCGCCACCAAATCTCGTGGCACGCCCGGCACGATGCGTTGACCGGGCTGTACAACCGGGCATCCTTAGCAGAACACCTGACACACGCCATGTTTGTGGCGCGCGACAGGCAGCAGCTGCTAGCCGTGTGCATGCTCGACCTGGACCATTTCCAGGCCATCAACGATGTCCACGGAAACCTTGTGGGTGACCGTCTACTCAGAGAAGTGGCCCGGCGCCTAGAAGCGTTCGTCACGCCCGGCGATGCCGTGGCACGCATGGGCGGCGATGAGTTCGTGCTGCTTCTCGGAGAACAGCCCGACCTTCCCGCCATCAAAACCCGACTGGCCACCCTCATGCAACAGCTAGGCGTGCCCTACGCCATTGGCGATCGCATGGTAAACACCACCGTCAGCATTGGTGTGGCCCTGTTTCCCCAGGATGATGCCAATCCCGACATTCTGCTGCGCCATGCCGACCAGGCCATGTGCCAGGCCAAAAGCTTTGGCCGCAACCAGTTGCATCTGTTTGACGTGCCACACGACCATGCAGTGCAAACCCAACACTCACGCCAGACACGCATCGCGCAGGCGCTGCACGGCGCAGAGCTGGTGCTGCACTACCAACCCAAAGTTAACCTGCGCACTGGCGAGGTGTTTGGAATGGAAGCCCTCCTGCGCTGGCAACACCCCGAACAAGGCCTGCTGGGCCCACAACATGTGCTGCCACTGGTGGAAGACACGGATTTGGTTGTTGAGATCGGCGAATGGGTAATTGAGCAAGCACTCATGCAAATGCGACGGTGGACAGACGCGGGAATGTTGTGGCAGGTCAGCGTGAACATCGCGGCTCCCCACTTTCACCGCCCCCAGTTCGTGCAACGACTCAAGGACATTCTGTACACATGTCCCGAAGTATCTCCTTCACGGCTAGAGCTGGAAATTCTTGAATCAGCCGCCTTGGAAGATATGCAGTACATGCGCCGCATGATGCAAAGCTGTCAGGCGCTGGGCGTGCGTTTTGCACTCGATGATTTTGGCACCGGCTACTCATCGCTGTCGTATCTCAAGCGACTTCCCGCGGAAACCATCAAGATCGACCAGTCCTTCGTGCGCGGTATTTTGGAAGACGCCGACGACCTCACACTGGTGAGCGCGATCGTGGCGCTGGCAACGGCCTTCAGGCGCCATGTTGTGGCCGAGGGCGTAGAAACGGCAGACCACTGCGCAAAGCTGCTGGAGCTTGGGTGTGAGCGTGCTCAGGGGTTTGGCATTGCGCGGCCGATGCCAGCGCATGAGGTTCTGCCCTGGGCCCGTGAATACGTGGCAAAGCACGCAGCACTTACAGCGCCGACGTGCACGGTGGCCTGATCACCACGCCCCGTTCTACGCCGCCACTGCAAGTGCGCATTGGCCTTGAAAGCTCACACCATGTAGCCAAACTCACCCGTGTCGACCTCGTAGTCGATCTTGGGGGGGGTCCAATCGATCGGATCCTGGTGCAGCACCATGTCGATGTCAAGCCCCAGCGGCAGGCCTACCTGGTCGGGGAAGCTGACCGCCATCTCACGCTCGTCCAGACCCGCTTCACGCGCCCTCACCCGCCAAGCGGCGAGATGCAAAATACCGGCGAGCGGTTCGTAGGCCTTGTGCTCAAACGGTGCCTCCTGGTGGTTCAGGGCATCGACCACCGCCACGGGCAGCTGCCAATGCCGGGCGAACGCACCGCTCACGTAGCCATAGCTGAAGCCAAAAATGCGCGATTCCAGCTTGGCACGGCGCATATCCAGCGGAGCAACCAGGGTGTTGAGCGACTGTGCGCGCTCCGGGTCGCCCAGATGAATGACCAGTTCGCCCAAGCCATGCAAAAGCCCAGCGGTGTAGGCCGCGGCCTGGTTCTGGTGCACATGGCCAGCAAGCGAGCGCGCCAGCTTGGCCGTGTGCAGGCTGTAGCGCCAGAACTGCTGCATGTTGATGCCCGGCACCGAACGCGAAGTGGTGCCCATGGGCGCTGTTTCCACCAGCTGGCGCAGTTGCGCCGTACCGACGAGTGCCAGTGCCTCGGGCA
>JBQMQB010000267.1:0-3760 GCA_052172715.1 Giesbergeria sp.
CTGTGGTTCGGCTACAGCCAACAGTCTTACTGGCAAGTATTCACCGGCAGCATTTCGCGCCCGTTCCGCGCCACCGACCACGAGCCAGAGATGATGTATGTCTACCCGACCGACGCCCAACTGCCTTTTGGCTGGCGCTGGCGCTACAGCGGGGTCGGTCTGTCGCACCAATCAAACGGCCAGAGCGAGCCACTGTCACGCAGCTGGAACCGCGCCTACCTGATGACTGGCATGGAACTGGACCAACGCTGGCGCGTGCAGGCCAAGGTGTGGAAGCGCATCTCTGAAGACGCCAGCAGCGACGACAACCCCGGCATCAGCGACTACATCGGCCGCGGCGAACTCTCGGCCTTCTGGAATGTGAACCAGGACAACACGCTCGGTTTGACGGTGCGCAGCTCCCTCAGCAGCAAAGCGCGCGGCTCGGCGCGGTTCGAATGGCTGCAGGCGCTGGGCACAGGCCTTGGCGGCGGCAAGAGCAATCTTCGCTTACACACACAGCTGTTTTCGGGCTACGGGGACAGCCTGATTGACTACAACCGCAAGCGTACGGTCTTCAGTGTGGGCCTGAGCTTGGTCGATTTCTGAGAGCTGGCGAAGGGCGCCACCTTCTCACAATACGTTACGTATTTCCCCTCAGGTTTTGCGGCAAATCGCCGGGGCACCGTCAAAATGGCACGCGCGCCGGGGGCGCCGCGCCCATGCCGACAAAAGCATGGTGCAAGCCGCCCTTTTCACGGCCTATGTGCGGCTTGCCCGCCCCAAAATGCCGCACAAGAGGAGCCACAGATGGACTTTCAGTACCAACTCAAGGCAGGCAGCTACTACCTGTACGACATGCGCGATGCGCCGAGTGCTATCACCGGCGAGCGCCGCTTCAAGCTCAAAACCGACACCGTGGCCATCGCGTTTGACGCGCACACCGGCGAGGTGCACCAGCACGGCAGCCCCACACGCATCCAGTCGTGGGCCAACCACACGCGTCGGCGTCTGCGCGCGGCCGGCGCACAAGACATGGCCAACGACATCGTGGTCGTCTCGGGCCCGTTACCTGTGGAAGAACTCAACAAGTGCCTGGGAATTCACGGCTACTGCCGACGCATGCTCAAGCGGCTGGCCACACTGCCGCACGGCAAGCTGCAGCGCACGGCCGAGCCCTTTCGGCACGCGGCCTGAGCGCCACCTCGCGATGCGCCCTCTTCCTTAAACCCTAAACGCCGCCGCGAAACCCTTCCAAGGTGTCAGCCGCGCCGTCTTCCATCGCCTCAGGCGCTTCGGCGTGCTTGACGATAGTGACCGGCACCGGGCTGGAATGCGCAAGCGCCTGCGACACCGAACCCAGCAACGCGCTGCTGATGGCCCCTTGACCCCGCGCGCCAATGAAGGCCATGTCGCTCTGCGTGTTCTCGATCAGGTCCACCAAAGTATGGGCCGGGTCGCCCATGCCAATTTCTGTCTCATAGGGCACTCCGGCTGCATCGAGCAGCGCGCGGGCACCGGCCATCAAATGTGCGCCCGCCTCCAGGCACGCGGCGGCAATGCGGTCGGAGTCGCGAGAGACCACCAATTCGTACAACGTGGCCGGCTCCTGCACGTTGGCCAGCACAAATTCGGCGCGCAAACCGGCGTTCACCAAATCGAGCGCGTGGCGCACCGCATCGAGCGAGAGTTCAGAGCCATCGATGGCAATCAGGATTTTGGGCATACAAGGCTTCTTTCTAATGGCATTGTGGCCAGTGTAGCGGTCGGGCGCTCTGGGACAATCGCCCCATGCTGAAGTTTGAGCTCCTTACTACCGACCCCACCAGTCACGCGCGCCGTGCCACCATGACACTGAACCACGGCGTCGTGCAAACACCCGTCTTCATGCCCGTGGGAACGTATGGCACCGTCAAGGGCGTGATGCCGCAAAGCCTGCACGACATGGGCGCGCAGATCATCCTGGGCAATACCTTCCACCTGTGGATGCGCCCCGGCCAGGACGTGATGCAGAGCTTTGGCGGCCTGCATGCCTTCGAGCAATGGCACAAGCCCATCCTCACCGACTCGGGCGGGTTCCAGGTGTGGAGCCTGGGTGCGATGCGCAAGATCACCGAAGAAGGTGTGACCTTTGCCAGCCCCGTCAACGGAGACAAGCTGTTCATGTCGCCCGAAGTCAGCATGCAGATCCAGACCGTGCTGAACTCCGACATCGTGATGCAGCTCGATGAGTGCACCCCTTACGAGACCAAGGGCCACCTCACCACCGAGGCCGAGGCGCGCAAGTCCATGGAAATGAGCCGCCGCTGGGCGGTGCGCTCCAAGGACGAGTTTGAGCGCCTGGGCAATCCGAATGCTTTGTTTGGCATCGTGCAAGGCGGCATGTTCGAGCACCTGCGCCAGGAGTCGCTCGACGCGCTGGTGGACATGGACTTCCCCGGCTACGCCGTCGGCGGCGTGAGCGTGGGCGAGCCCAAGGAGCAGATGCTGCAGATCATGGCGCACACGCCCCACCGCCTACCCGCCCACAAGCCCCGCTACCTGATGGGCGTGGGCACGCCCGAAGATCTAGTGCAGGGAGTGGCCGACGGCGTGGACATGTTCGACTGCGTGATGCCCACGCGCAACGCACGCAACGGCACGCTGTTCACGCGCTACGGCGACCTGAAAATCCGCAACGCTCGACACAAGACCGACCACCAGCCGCTCGATACCACCTGCACCTGCCATGCCTGCGCAGGCAAGGATGGCGTGGCGTGGGACCACGGCGGCCGTGGTGGCTTTAGCCGTGCCTACCTGCACCACCTCGACCGCTGCGGCGAAATGCTGGGCCCCATGCTCACCACCATCCACAACCTGCATTACTACCTGAACCTTATGCGCGAGGTGCGCGAGGCACTGGAGGCAGGGCAGTTCGCGCAATTTCGCGCACAGTTCAAGACGGATCGGGCACGCGGGGTTTAAGAGCCTGTCGAACTTGGAGCACACAGCCCAAAGGTCGATTTCATGCCGCCACTCCTTTTTCGCCTCGTCCTGGCACCGCTTCAATGGCTGCTGGCACTGCTCATTCTTTTCGAGGAGTGGGGCTGGGAGCCGCTGCAGCGCCAGATTGCTCGCCTGGGCCAGTTGCCCGGCTTGCGCTGGATCGAAGCTTGGGTGCGAACACTGCCACCGTGGGCCGCCCTGTGTGCCTTTGGCGCGCCCACCTTGGCGCTGCTGCCGGTCAAATTGCTGGCGCTTTGGGCCATTGGCAACGGCCACGTGGTGGCCGGGGCGCTGGTCGTGGTCGTGGCCAAAATCGTCGGCACCGCGGTGGTCGCGCGCCTGTTCACCCTGACGCAACCGGCACTTATGCGGCTGGGCTGGTTCGCCCACTTGTACGCGCGCTGGGCGCACTGGAAACACCAGTTGCTCGCGCGGATGCGCGCATCCGCCGCCTGGCGGATCGCCCGAGCACTGCGGCTTCGCTGGCGCCGGCTCCGGTCGAGACACCACATTTCCTGAACACCCCTCCCATGCACCACACCACTGCCGACAACGCCCACACCGTCAGGCCTTGGCGCAGATTGCGCGCCGTCGCAACGGCCACACTGGCTGGCGGCTTTGCACTCGCCCTGGGCGGATGTGCCACCCGCATCAACACCCATCCGACACAAAACAACGCACCCTTGCAGCTGCAAAACCGCCTGCTGCTCACGCCAACCAACGGCGGGCAAAGCATCACCGCAGCACAACTGCAGCCCGGCGACCTCATCCTGTCGTCGGCCAATGGCTTGGTCTC
>JBQMQB010000268.1:0-3720 GCA_052172715.1 Giesbergeria sp.
ATGCGGTGTATGCCTGGGCCGCACGCACGCGGCGCGTACCCGAACTGCGCTTTGTGAACCACTACCACGACCATCCCGGCTACATCGAGGCGATGGCCAAGAAAGTCGAGGCGCATTGGCGCGAGCATGGCCGGGGCGAGCAACTGGTTATGAGTTTTCACGGCGTGCCGGAGCGCACGCTGCACCTGGGCGACCCGTACCACTGCGAAGCACGCAAAACCGCCCGCTTGCTGGGCGAGCGTCTGGGCCTGGCAGAGACGCAAATGCGCGTCACCTTCCAGTCGCGCTTTGGCAAGGCCAAATGGCTGCAGCCCTACACCGAGCCGACGCTGATCGAACTGGCGCAGAGCGGCGTGCGCCGCGTCGATGTCGTCTGCCCCGGGTTCACCAGCGACTGCCTGGAAACCCTGGAGGAAATCAACCAGGAGGCACGCGAAGCCTTCCTGCATGCGGGCGGCGAGCAGTTTCACTACGTCGAATGTCTGAACGACAGCCCGGCGTGGATTACCGCGCTGTCTGACATTGCGCAGCAGCATCTCGCGGGTTGGCCGGTCAATCCGGCGAGCCCAGGTCTTCGTGGTGCCTCGCGCGAACGCGCACTCGCCAGCGGCGCACGCGATTGAGGGCAGTGGCTGCTCAGCCTTGAGCGGCAAGCGCCGACAGCAGCAGGTCGGCAATGCGTTGGCAAAGCGCTTCGCGCCGTGCGTCTGGACTGGCGGCCAGCGCGGATGCCTTGTGCTCATCCGCAAACCCCCGTGCCGACGCCAACGCCTGCACCACCGACTGCAGCGCCGCCTGCCCCTCGCTCTGGGCAGCAATCGCCAGCTGCGCGGTAGCAGCGTGGCCCCGGTGCTCCAACGCGGCGATCAGGCGCAGCAGGCTGTCGGCCAGCCCCAGCAACACCACATCTTCGAGCGTGAGCTCTTGCACTCCCTGAAACTTGTGCTTGAGCTTGCGCGGCACCTGGCTCCAACCCTGGCTGACCACGCCGCCAACCGCGGCACCAAGCGCCGTGGCCGCACCCAACGACAGGCCGGCGAGCGCCACATCTGCCGCAAAACCCACGGCTGCACCCACAGCAGCGCCGGTGCCGAGCTTGCGCCCGGCGTCTTGCAGAAGCTCTGGGTGAAACAGATCGGCCTGCCAGCGCCCACTGGTCCAAGGCGCCAGTGCCACATCGGCCTCGTCGGGGCGAAACCCATACACCCCCAGAATGGTCTGTACCACCTGGTACGTGCGCTGGGCAAACGCATTCTTGAACTGCGCCAAAGCCTGCTCGCGGCCTGCAGGACTCTGCAGTTCAGCACGCGCCACAGCTTGGCGCTCTGCTGCTGCGTGCACCAACAAGCGCGCTGCCAGTGTGGCAGCAGCCGCCCGCCGCGCCTGCGCCTGGCGCTCAAGCTCGGCCACCACGGCCTGCAACTCGCCTTGGCGGGAGCGAAGCAGTACGCACAAATCCTGGAACAACTGGCGCTCGGCACCCACAAAGGGCGCCACCGCGTCAAACTGCATCCACACATGCAGGTTGTACCCCGCCAACATGTCCCGCCAGGCATCGGCCTGCGCGCCTGATGCGGCAATAAAGTTGAGCACTGGCATTACTGGGCGGGCGCAGGCGCACAGCAGCTCAATTTCGCTGCGGTATTTGGGCAGCACCTGCTGGCGGCAGTCGATGACGTAGACCGCAGCGTCCACCTCCAGCACCTTGCGCAGCACCTTGGCTTCCTGCTCGTAGGCAGCGTGTGCCTCAGGGCCGGCCAGAAAGGCGCTTACGCGCCCCACCGGGTTGGCAAACGCGCCCGGCAACCCGGCCATGTAATGCTGCAATGCCACCGCATCTTCAAGGCCCGGTGTGTCAAAAAATCGCACGGCCGAGCGCCCATCGACCCGTAGATCAATGCGCTCCACATGGCGCGTGGTGCCCGGTCGATTCGACACCTCGCCAAACCCGCTTTGGCGGGTGAGCGTGCGCAGCAGCGAGGTTTTTCCCACGTTGGCGTGGCCGACCACGGCGATCTCGATGGGGCGGCTCATACCGAATCGCCCGCCCAGCGCGCAGCAGCATCTACGCTGTCCACCACCGCCCACGCGGCGAGATGGCTCTCCCCCATCCAGGCTCGCCAGCGCTCTGCGCCGGTGGCAGTCTCATCAGTCGCGCCATTGGGGGGCGCGCACAGCACCAGCACGCAGCGCCGGGCACTCGCCCCTGCCTCTCGCAGGAACCGCGCCGTGCCCCGATCAGGCGATGCTGCGGCGTCACACAGGACCAGCAGCGCTTCTGGCCGGAGCGTCGCAAGTTGACGATACACCTCGTTTTGCTCCGCCATGCTGCCATCAATGCGGATCAAAAGCGCAGCGCCCTCGGCCAAGGCGGCTGGTGGCCAAGGGGCGTTCTCAGGCAGCTCGAAACCCAACACAGCCACGCCGGGGGTGTAGCTGCCGAGGGCCATGGGAGGCATTGAAAATTTCGCACCAGAGCGCTCTGCATCGCTTACCTGCGCGGGTTCAAGCGCCTGCAGGCGCGCCAGCAATTGCTGGTAGTACGGATCATTCAGCGGGAGGTCGATACGCCGTGCCGCCCTGTTCACAACACCCCAGCACACCAGCGCACACACAGCACGTGGCAGCAGGCCATACAGCGCAACGCAGGCCAGCAACCACCACGCTGCCTCCCGGGCCGGCCAGACGCCTGCAGTCTGCGTAGTGTCGAGCAGATGGGGAATCGGCACGCCCAGCATGGCGGGCAAGGCGCCACTGACACGGGCAAATGTCGCAAACCAATCGGGTCCCAAGATGGTGCTCTCCCAGGTGAGTTGGTACTCGCGAAATGAAAAGGCAAACATCAGCCCGATGAGCATGAACAGCAAACCCAGCGCCCAGACCACATGACTCACCAACCCGAACGCCCAGGGCGTCAGCCGCTCACGTGCCAGCAGGCGCATGCCGGCGCGTGCCATGGGCGCCGCCTGCGGCCCGCGCCAGAACGGCAAGCGCAGCGCCAAACCGGTGAGCAGACGGCCCAAAGACAACGAAGCAGCCGACCCCGCACCACTGGCTCCCCCTAGCGCCAGGGAAACAAGCCAGAAAAACAAGGTGAGTAAGTGCAGGCCCAGCGCTGAGATCAAGGCACTCATAGCGTTGATCGTCCGCCCATCGGCCAGTACCGCAAACAGCAGCCCATTGGCCAGCGCCAGCACCGCTGCCGCTGCCAACAGCAGCAGCAGCCAGGCGGCCTCACGCCAGCGTGCGAGCTGCTCGACCAGACCCAGGCGCTCACCGAGCAGCCAGGCGCGTTCGAGCAAGCGATCCGCCTGTCCACCCTGGCTGCGTAGCGCCCGCGCAAGCGCCTGAGTGTCGTCCAGCGGACCCTGCTCTTCAATACATTGCACGGCTTGCGCCACCCAAACGGACTCCAGTCGGGTGCGTGCGTTACCCGTCATACCCACAGCAGCCCCCTCTGCCGCGCGGGCGCCGCGAGAAACGAATGAAGTCGCGCCTTCGTCTGACAGACGGGCAACGCCCAGTGAGGTTGAATCAAGTTCATGCTGCCATCCGATCTGGCGCTGCACCATCCTATTGGAGGCCCACCATGAAATGCCGCGACACCCATCGCCCCACTTCTGAGCATTCGCTTGCGGCGTTCGTGCTCACAGTGGTCTTGGCGTTGATGGCAGCGTTGATGCAATTGCTGCCCGATATCACCGCCAAGTCGGCACACGC
>JBQMQB010000269.1:0-3655 GCA_052172715.1 Giesbergeria sp.
TGCTGCTGGGCCGCGATGGCTCGGTGCAGCGCAGCATTGGTGCGCCTGATGCCGCAATGCTGAAGAAATGGTTGCCCTGACGAGGTGACCAGGGGGGTGTCGATACCCCTTGTGGAGGACGTGGACATGACGCACCCGCCAGCGTGATCACGGCGTCTGGCAAGCACCGTGCTGAGACGCCAACAGCACCTACGTGCTATTGGCCAAATACCCAAAATACGGGACCCCAAAGCCTCAAGGCAGGGTTCTGGCCCAGCCCTTTCTGGCAGTTTCGGAGTTGTCACACATCTCCTTGGCGCGTGCATATAGGGCATTTGCCTCGCGGGGCTACTTTTCGATCACTTCGAAGTGGCTGGCTTTTTCCAGCACCACGTTGCATTCAATGTATTTCGAGTGGTCGGTACGCAAGGCCTCTTTTGAGTCCTTGACCAATTCATCGAGCAGCTGAAACGAGCCGCCCCAACGCGGGGACAAATACCGAACCCCGGCAAACTGCCGTTCGCCGCTGCCGCGATGAGGTCTACATACGGCAAGGCCGAGCGCGGGTTGAGCTTCTGGGCCTTTTGCAGGTACTCAGTCGCCGCCTGCTGCATCTGGCGCATGGCTTCAAACTGGCTGGGACTGGTATTTGAGGCCGCTTCCACGCCTCTGGCGGACCTGGCGTTGTCGCTGAACACCAGCCTGCCGCAAATTGCGCGGCAAATGACTGGGCCGACTGGGCTGCCTATGCCCCAAAGAGCTTGGTTTCTCTGCCGCTCAGCTGAAACAGCTCCGCCAGATCCCGAAGCCGGTGCAAGCCGGTTCTGCCCGCATTGCCCGTCTGGCGCATGAGCGCCGCCACTTCTTCGTCCAGTTTGGCAAAGTCACCGTTTTGCAGCAGCTCTGCGCGCTGCAGGCCGTCCATAGTGGCAACGCCAGTGGGCCCCCAACGCACAACTGGCCGCCTGCGCGGCCTGGCTCAAGCACGCCAGCACCAGCGCCGCTGCCCAATATCGAGGTGTTTTCATGTAAAGACTTCTGTGCAAATGCTCGCCGGTTGGATCTGGGAGCGGCACGAAATCGACCCTGCGGAATTCACCCTAAAGAACTCCCCGCATAACTCCATGCAGTCTCTGTGGTCAGCCGGGCTCTCGCCCTGCGCCACAGGTCCCGCAGGAGTTATGCGGACAGTCCCCCCACCATATGTGCAGGGAGCTTTTCAGACACTCCCCCTTCCTCGGATCCCCTCTTATTGAAGCCCGCGATGCTATTGGGGCGGCACCGCCAGTAGAAAAAAGACTTGCTACAGATTGCGTCGCCAGCGCGGCACCAAAAGCGTTGCAACTTGTTGATTTCTTTTCATTTGCATGCAAACCGTTGTCACAAAAACCTACTTATAGGAACACTTGAACACTTCCGGTAACGCAATGCTGTTGCGCATTAAGCTTTTTGGGGCTGTTTTGCACCACCGCTGTGGGCAATTGGCCACCAGCGGCACCCTGCGACAATCCCCCCATGAGCTTCGCACCCCTTACCAACGACACCTTTTTGCGCGCCTGCCGCCGCCAGTCCACCGATTACACGCCCCTGTGGCTGATGCGCCAGGCGGGCCGCTACCTGCCCGAATACAAAGCGACGCGTGCCAAGGCAGGCAGCTTCATGGGCCTGGCGACCAACGTGGACTACGCCACCGAGGTCACGCTGCAGCCACTTGAGCGCTTTGCGCTCGACGCGGCCATTTTGTTCAGCGACATCCTCACCGTGCCCGACGCCATGGGCCTGGGCCTGACGTTCGCCGAAGGCGAAGGCCCGCGCTTTGCCAAAAACGTGCGCGATGAGGCCGCTGTTGAGCAGCTCGCCGTGCCCGACATGGACAAGCTGCGCTACGTGTTCGACGCCGTCACCAGCATCCGCAAGGCGCTCAATGGCCGCGTGCCGCTGATAGGTTTTTCGGGCAGCCCCTGGACGCTCGCCTGCTACATGGTTGAAGGCAAAGGCAGCGACGACTACCGCGCCGTCAAGACCCTGATGTACAGCCGCCCCGACCTGATGCACCGCATTTTGGCCATCAACGCCGATTCGGTCGCGCAATATCTGAACGCGCAGATCGACGCAGGCGCCCAGGCCGTGATGGTCTTCGACAGCTGGGGCGGCGTGCTGGCCGACGGCGCCTTCCAACAGTTCAGTCTGGAATACACCCGCCGCGTGCTGGCGCAATTGAAGCGCACCGGCGTTGATGGACAGGATGTACCGCGCATCGTCTTCACCAAGGGCGGCGGCATCTGGCTCGACGACATGAAAGACCTCGACTGCGAGGTGCTGGGCCTGGACTGGACGGCCAACCTGGGCAAGGCCCGCGCCATCGTGGGCGGCCAGGTGGGTGGCCCCGGCAAGGCGCTGCAGGGCAACATCGACCCCAACGTGCTGTTCGCCCCACCCGCGCAGATTGCCAGCCAAGTGCATGCCGTGCTCGACAGCTTTGGCACACCGCACACCGACCGCAACACCACAGGCCCGACCCACATCTTCAACCTGGGCCACGGCATCAGCCAGTTCACCCCGCCTGAGCATGTGACGGCACTGGTGGAAGCGGTGCACAGCTATTCGCGTGCGCAGCGGGGGCTTGCACCCAAACCAACCTTTTGATACTTGTTCACACTTGCACGCCACCGGGGAATGCTGCGCTGCGGCCCAGGGTAGCGTCAGACCCGTCCCACGTGGCATTGCGCAAGTACTTGATTCATATAGGCCGCGGCGCGGTGCAGCTTTTTTGGGCAATCCAAGCAAAGCCCATGTTTTAAAGGCCTAGCGGGCGGCAAGCGCAATCTTTCCACAAAGTTATCCACAGATATTCTGGACTTGTACGAAATCCCTGAAAGATCAGCCACTTGCACCCGATTGCGCTAAAAGAGGATGAAGATGGGCATGTAGGCACGGCGTACACCGTGCAGGTGGCCGTGCACACGCCCGCCCACAGCGCGCTCGCAGGTCTGCTGAGCTACACCTGCCCGCAGCGTCTGCCGCCTGGCACGCTGGTGCGCGTGCCCCTGGGCGCACGCGAGGTACTGGGCGTGGTGTGGGACGCACCCGAGCACCCCGGTGGCAGCGCCCCAATGCAACTGCGCTCCGTCGCCGGCGTGCTAGAAGGCCTGGCGCCGCTGGACGCACACTGGCGCGCACTGGTGGCGTTTGCGGCGCGCTACTACCAGCGCAGTCTGGGCGAAGTGGCGCTCGCCGCCCTGCCCCCGCAGCTGCGCGAGCTGGGCCCTGCGCAGCTGGCACGCAGGCTGCGCAGACCGCCCGCCACCACAGCCGATGAGAGCGCTATTGAATTAATAGCGCTTAGCGCAGAGCAGGAAAGCGCTAGAGCCGAAATTTCATCAAAACATGGCCCCTTCCTGCTGTTCGGCAGCACCGGCAGCGGCAAGACCGAGGTGTACCTGCGCTGCGTGCAGGAACTGCTGCAAACCCGCCCCACAGCGCAGGCGCTGGTGATGGTGCCCGAGATCAACCTTACGCCCCAGCTTGAAGAGCGCTTTGTCGCGCGGTTTGGCGCTGGCCAGGTGGTATCCCTGCACAGCGGCATGACCAACCCGCAGCGGCTCAAGAGCTGGCTGGCCGCGCACAGCGGGCAGGCGCGCATCGTGCTGGGCACGCGCATGGCGGTGTTTGCCTC
>JBQMQB010000270.1:0-3621 GCA_052172715.1 Giesbergeria sp.
AGGCGCAAGAGGCGGCGAACATAGCGGTCGGCGGCGTCGGGTTTGCCTGCGGCGCGGGCCAGTTCGGTCAAGAAAAGCAGAATTTCGGGGTCGTCGGCCAGCGCTCCCACTTCACGTTCAGCCAGTTCCAGCGCCGCCAAGGGCTGGTTGCCAGACTGCAGTGCGCGCACGGCGGCCAAGTAGAAGCGCTTGGCTTGCTGGGGCTCTACCGTGGCCTTGCGCGCCATGAGATAGAGCTCAGCGCAACTGGTGTAGTCCGATGCGGCCAGTGCCTCGCGCGCCGCACGTTCATAGAATTGCGCCGCTTCGTGGGGGGTGGTCTGTTCGGCGGCCAGTGTGCTGTTGAGCGCAATGCCCAGGGATGGTTCGTTGAACTGGGCGGCCAGAGCCGCCAGGCGGCGTTGCTGCTCAATAGACAACGTCTCGCGCGCCAGTATGCGGAGCTGCTCGCGCAGTGCTTGCCGCAACGTGTCGCGGCGGGTGCTGTTCTTTTCGGGGGTGCGCTGGAACTCGCCGTACGTCAGCTCCCACAGCACCCACAGTGCGTCGCGGTGAATGTCCGGATGGTTGGAGTCCAGGGCTGGCTGCAGTGTGGCGCGTGCACCGACGGCATCGCCATGCGCCATCTGGCGTTGTGCCAGCAGCAGGCGCAGGCGGGGGTTGTTCGGGTCGCTGCGCAGCAGGTTGTTCAGGTAGTTGAGCGAGAGAGCCGAATCGGCAGTGTCGGATAGACGACGCTCCAGGTCCTGACGTGGGTACAGCAACCAGAGGGCGGCACAGACCATGGCCGCCATCAGGGCAATGAGCCAGCCTGGCGCCAGGACGGGGCGCTGCTCAGCGTGCGGGGCACTCGACCTGGATTTGAGCACGTGGGTTCGGGAGCTTGAAGTAACGCACGCCCTGCGGACTTGATGGCTGAGCAGGGGAAGAAGAAAGAATATGCCGGTTGGCGCGCACCTGGCATTGGCTGTTGGCGACCAGCGCAAACTCTAGCGGGACGTGCCCCTGCAGTTCGAAGTCAAGTCCCCGCCTTTGGTCGGACTGTGCCCAAGAGGCCAAGCGAGCATTGGCTTCAAACAAGTAGGGCGGTGGCGGTGTCACCGGGGTGGCGGTATCCAGCGTCTGCAGCAAGGCAGCCGGGCCGGTGAGGGATACGTACAGTCCATCTTCCGCAGAGCGGTAACCAGCCACGCCGGTGCTTGTCTGTAGGTCGGGTGTTCCCAGTGTGGGCGGCAGGCGCAGCGTGCGCAGGTGGCCATCGCCACGCACGCGCCAGCCAGTGCCGTCGCGGGCGATGGCAATGCCATCAAAATCCTTTATTTTGGCAATGAACTCCGAGGTGAAGACCGGGTGCAGTGGATGTGCCAGCGCCCAGCCATACACCTTGTGCAGCGCCTTCAGGCTTGCTTGCTTGCTGGCGGAATACACATGGTAGTAAATGCCCACAGGTTTGATTCGCCTGGGGCTTCCCGTCATTTCGAAGGTTTCGATGACGCGCTCGAAACCGTAAAACGGGCCATGCCACAGGTTGGTGTAAATGTTCTCGTTGGTGATGGGGGCGTACACCTGCAGGTAGCCGTTCTTGCGGATGCCAAGCGCGCCCACGGCGGTGAGCGAAGGGTTGGCGCGGGTGATGGATGTATCGCCGCCGTTGATGTTGAGCAAACCGGCTCGCTCGGTAATTTCCAGTGCTTTGGCGCTCGGTGAGGTGTCGCCCGACCATTGCAAGATCTTGACTGGCTTGCCCGCGGGTGCCAGTCGCTCGCGGATGTAGGCGGTGGAACCGACGATTTCGCGCGTCAGGTCCATGGTGTAACCGGGAATGTGAAGGTTGTATGCCGCTTCCTTGTTCTCCGTGAAAATGCCGTGCAGCGTACTCAAGTCCCACAGAAAGGGGTGTGAGTAAGTGTGGTTGCCAATTTCGATGTTCGGCAATTTGAACATCTGGCGCGCAATTCCCTCCAGACGGGGGCTGAGATCGGGGTGCAGCCCATTGGGCGAAATTTCGGACTCAATCACCGACATGGTCTGGGGAATGCGGTATCTCTCAAACACGTCTTTGAGCAGAACCTCCGCGGCAGGTGGGCTACCAGGCAACTCTGCCAACGAAGCAAAGCCGTCTCCATCCACATGGGCCAGCAGTAGGCGGCGCCCGTTTTCCGTCGTGGTGTCGGGTACGGGGATCGCTGGCAGTCGCAGTGCTTGGGTCAGGAAGGCAAAAGGGTCGATTACCCAGCGGGCATATTCGGTCCCTGGGAGCTCAATCAGGGCATAAGGATCCAGAATGAATCCGCCCCATGGCGTGAGTGCACCACCGACGAAAGCACGCTGGCGTTCGTCGCGGAACTCCACCAGCGCTTGCGACTTTGCGGACATATCTGCGGTCAGTTGCAGGGGCTCGTAGCTGCGGGTGAGCAGGGGTGCCGGGGTTTCAAACCCAAGCATCGGATGCTGCGACGTCATATGCAACCCACCCTGCGGTTCTACTGGGCCTACTTGGATGCCCAGCCTGTGGGCCCATTGCCGCCCGGGAGACTGGCCGAAGTCGCCCAGCACGGCCAAAGGCATGCCGTCGTCCATACGTTCTTGCAGCCACTGGCTAACAGCCTTGCGTCGGCCCTCGGGAAGAAAACCAGAAAACCAAGTTGCGATGCCCGCGTAGCGGTCGCGCAGAACGCCTTCTGGCAAAGGCTGGAGCGCGTCTACGTAGTCGACGATGTACCCCATGTAGTTGATCGGCATCTGCAGGAAGCGGTGGGCGTTGGAATAGTTTAGGGATGGCGACTCCGCGCTGTTGTAGACGAGAAGAATGCGCCGTGGCACTGCTTCGATGCTGCTGATGCCCAGCGTCTCTAGCGCGCTGTCGGTCACCCAGGGAATGAAGCCTTCGGCCTGGATGCGCGCAGCCGTGGCGCGCGTCAGATCTCGGTCCTGGGGCGGCACATAGTCGATGACGAGCACCGGCAAGTGCTCCTGGTCCCGAATGGTGCGCAGCTGCGCCAGCAGCCAGGCGCGGTTGGCTTCGCTCACCTCCTCGTAGCGCTGGGTGCCGGCGTTCCAGCCACGGTACAGGGATTCGGCTGCCACCATCTGGATCTTGTCGCGCACCTGCGGCACGATCTCAAAACCCCGGTTGAGCACCAGCTTGATGCCGGGAAAGCGCCGGTGCAGGGTATCGATGACGCGCACCAGACCCTGCTGCTGCGCCTTCTCGTCAAAATTGCTGGCCAGGCGGTAAGAGTCGAGCGTATCCAGAAAGAAGCCACGGTAACCACGCTCCCACAGTGGAGCGATCACGCGGCTGGCAAAGAAGTCGGGCCATTCTGGCGGCGTCTGGTCTAGGATGTCCGAATTCCAGTGGCCGTTACGCGCCAGCTTCCATTGCGCCGGAATGTCTGCGTAGTAAGAACGAGACGCCTGAACCTCCGCCACCGACACGTAGGCGTACAAGTCTGTTCCGGGCAGCGAGGGGTTTTTTCCATGATCGGGTTCGACGACCACGATGTCGAACGCCCGAAAATCTTTTAACGGTGTGGTGTGGCCGTAGTACAGAGCCACCGCCGGTGTCGCCTGGGATGCTAGCGGCCACACACAGGTCAAGATACACAGAGCCCAGCAGAG
>JBQMQB010000271.1:0-3608 GCA_052172715.1 Giesbergeria sp.
GAGGCCGACCGCATTGGCTACCCGGTGCTCATCAAGGCCAGCGCGGGCGGCGGCGGCAAAGGCATGCGCGCTGTGGACAAGTCCGAAGACTTTGCCGAAGCCCTCGCCAGTTGCAAGCGCGAAGCGATCAACAGCTTTGGCGACGACGCGGTGCTGATCGAGAAATACGTGCAACGTCCGCGCCATATCGAAATTCAGGTGTTTGGTGACACCCAGGGCAACTACGTTTACCTGTTTGAGCGCGATTGCTCGGTGCAGCGGCGCCACCAAAAGGTGTTGGAAGAAGCCCCTGCTCCCGGCATGACGCCCGAGCTGCGCGCTCGCATGGGCGAGGCCGCGGTGGCCGCCGCGCGCGCTGTGCACTACGTGGGTGCGGGCACGGTGGAATTCATCGTCGAGCAGCCCGGCGGCTACGCGCACCCCGAGCAGATGAAGTTCTTCTTCATGGAAATGAACACCCGCCTGCAGGTGGAGCACCCGGTGACCGAAGCCATTACCGGCCAAGATCTGGTGGAGTGGCAACTGCGCGTGGCCTCGGGCGAGCCGCTGCCGTGCCTGCAAGACCAGCTGAAAATCACCGGTCACGCCATTGAGGCGCGCATTTGCGCGGAAAACCCGGACAACAACTTCCTGCCCGCCACCGGCGCGCTCAATGTCTATGGTCTGCCCGAGTGCGTCACGTTTGAGCGCGGCCCAATGCGTGTGGATTCTGGCGTCCGCCAAGGTGACGTCATCAGCCCCTTCTACGACTCCATGGTGGCCAAGCTCATCGTGCACGGCGACACGCGCGAACAGGCGCTGGCGCGGTTGGATGAAGCGCTGGCGCAGACCCATATCGTGGGCCTGGCGACCAACGTGCAGTTCCTGCGCCGCGTGGCCCGCACCGAATCGTTTGCCAAGGCACAGCTCGACACCGGCCTGATCCCGCGCGAAGAGACGGTGCTGTTCCACCAGGAACCCATTGGCCTGGCGCTGGCCGTGGCGTCGGCAGTGGCACAAACGCTGCTGAGCGAGGCTGGCCAGTCGGGCGCCGACCCGTTCAGCCAGCGCGACGGCTGGCGCTCGCACGGTCTGGTGCAGCGCCGTTTTGCGTTTGAATTCCATGGCGAACCTGCCCAGGCACTGCTGACCTACCAGCACGATGGCGCGCTGCATCTGGCGGTGGGCGAGGGCGAGGCCCAGGTGGCGGGGCCGCTGGCGTTTCGAGCGCAGGGGGCTGCGAGCATTGACTTGCAGTTTGCCGACCAGCGCCATACCGTCAACGTGTATGCCCAGGGCGAGACGGAGCACATCTTTGCAGCGCACGGCGCGTCTGAGATCATTGAAGTCGACCTGTTGGCCCATTCCGGTGAAGCCCCTGCCGAAGGCGGCCGCCTAACCGCGCCCATGCCGGGCAAAGTGGTGTCGTTTGCCGTGAAGGCCGGTGACAAGGTCACCAAGGGCCAGGCGCTGGCCGTGATGGAAGCCATGAAAATGGAGCACACCATTGCAGCCCCGCAGGATGGCGTGGTGGCCGAGCTGTTGTACGCCCCCGGTGACCAGGTGACGGAAGGGTCCGAACTGCTCAAGCTGGTGGTGGCTGAAAAAGCGTAGTCCTTGTGGGGCACCCCGCGCGTGACAGCGCGCTGGGTGCAGTGCCGTTACCCTTGGGCGCCATGAAAATCACCTTCTGTTGTACCGACACCAAGGCAGAGCCCTGGCTCGAGGGCCTTAGCGCCGCATTGCCTGGCGCTGACATTTCCGTGTGGACACCCGGCGCACCTCAGGCCGACTATGCGGTTGTCTGGGCGGCGCCCCAGCAGTTCATGGACGAGCAAGCAGGCCTCAAGGCCCTGTTCAATATCGGCGCGGGAGTAGACGCGCTGCTTAAGCTGCGCTTGCCGCGCAACGCGCTGGTGGTGCGGCTCGACGATGCGGGCATGGCCGTTCAGATGGCCGAATACGTGTGCCACACGGTTATCCGCCACTTTCGGGAATTCGATGGCTACGAAGCCGACATGGCGGGCGGATGCTGGGGCTATCGCAAGCCACGTCTGCGCAGCGACTTTGCCATCGGTGTGATGGGCCAGGGTGTGTTGGGTGAGCGTGTGGCCAAGGCGCTGGTGCAGTTTGATTTTCCCGTCAATGGCTGGAGCCGCAGCCCCAAGGCCATCGATGGGGTGCGCGCCTTCAGCGGCGCGGAGCAGTTCAATGGCTTTCTCGCCGCCAGCCGTGTGCTGGTCAACCTGCTGCCGCTCACGCCTGCCACGGCCAACGTGATGAACCGCGACACACTGGGCCGCCTGCAGCCCGGCGCCTATGTCATCAACGTGGCGCGCGGTGCGCATCTGGTGGACGAAGACCTGTTGGCGCTTATCGACAGCGGTCACGTGGCGGGTGCCACGCTCGATGTGTTTCGCACCGAGCCCCTGCCCGCAGACCACGCGTTCTGGAGCCACCCGCGCATCACGATCACTCCCCACACCTCGGCACGCACGCTGTGCGACGAGAGCATTGCCCAGATCGCGCGCAAGATGGCGGCGTTGCAAAAGGGCGAGGCGGTGGCGGGCGTGGTGAACCCCGGGCGCGGGTACTGATCCCGAGTGCGGCGCGGCTGGCTGGGCAACCAACGACAATTGCAGGCATGACAACAGCCCAGACTTTTCGCCGTTTTTTTGGTGTCATCGGCTGGCTCCTGCTTGTGCCCAGCACCTTGACCGCTTTGGTGGCCGTGTGGCTGCTGGCCTCGGGCATGAACATGTTGGGTGACACCGACACTGCGCAAGGCCGGGTGGTAGCGCTGCACGAACGGTTCCTGGGGTCGGCTCAGCGCAAGGGCATTGCCCATCAGAGCGTCGTTGAGTTTGTGACCAAGGATGGCCGCGCAGTGCGGTTCACCGATTCGCTGGCGCGCCAACATCACGCCGCGCACAAGGTGGGCGAAAGCGTGACGGTGCGATACCCCGCCAAGAACCCCTCGCAGGCTGAAATCAGCAGCTCTACCACCGTCAAGGTGGTGTTCGGCACCGCCATGCTGTTGGGCAGCGCCGTGGCCATGGTTTTGGGCGGGTTGCTGCTGCGCCTGCGGTCCAAGGCAGGCGCCATTGCCGCCAGCGCCACTTCGGAGTGACCTTGGTCCACTCGATCTGAGGCTCCCATTTCACGAAAGCAAAACCTCCCATGAGCATTTCTTCACGCGTTCAACTCATCGACGTAGGTCCGCGCGACGGCCTGCAGAACGAAAAATCTCCCGTCCCGGCCGAAGTCAAAATCGGTCTGGTGCACCGCCTGCAAGAAGCCGGTTTGAAGGAAATCGAAGTCACCAGTTACGTGTCGCCCAAATGGGTGCCGCAAATGGCCGACAACCACGAGGTGATGCAGGGCGTGAAGCGCCAAAGCGGCGTGCGCTACTCGGTGCTCACGCCCAACCTCAAAGGCTTTGAAGCGGCGCTGCTGGACAAGCCCGATGAAATAGTGGTCTTCGGCTCGGCCAGCGAAGCCTTCAGCCAGAAGAACATCAACTGCAGCATTGCCGAGAGCATTGAGCGCTTTGCGCCAGTGGTCGAGGCGGCGCGCGCTGCCGGTATCGCGGTGCGCGGCGCCATGAGCTGCACGGTGGGCTGCCCGTA
>JBQMQB010000272.1:0-1305 GCA_052172715.1 Giesbergeria sp.
CCGCCTGCCTCTGTGTCGCGCTTGACTCTGACACCGTGGCAGGGTGTACCTTTGGCGCATGACCAACGCCGCAGCCTTTATTCCCCCCGTCAAATCTGGCGACTCTGAGTCTGCCGCCCCGTTGTCGATCGACATTGGCATTGGCGGCATGACCTGTGCGAGCTGCGTGGGGCGTGTGGAGCGCGCACTGCGCAAGCAGCCTGGGGTGCAAGAGGCGGCGGTGAATCTGGCGACCGAATCGGCGCGCATTGTGGTGGCGGCATCGCCGGGTGAGGACGCAGCGGCTGCCGAGGCACGGCTGCGCCGCGCAGTGCGCACGGCAGGCTACGAACCGCGCACGGCCGAGGCGGTGGCGGCGCACGAGACAGAGTCTCCCTGGACGGGTTTTGCGCCGGTGGCGATCGGGCTGCTGCTGTCCGCCCCGCTGGTGCTGCCGATGTTTGGTGACCTGTTCGGCGCGCACTGGATGCTGCCAGCCTGGGTGCAGTTCCTGCTCGCCACACCGGTGCAGTTCATCCTGGGGGCGCGCTTTTACAAGGCCGGCTGGCACGCCGCGCGGGCGCTCACGGGCAATATGGATTTGCTGGTCGCCATTGGCACCAGCGCGGCCTGGGGGTTGTCGATGTGGCTGTGGCTGACGGCACCGGCGGGCCACCCACCGCACCTTTACTTTGAAGCCTCTGCCGTTGTCGTCACGCTGGTGCTGCTGGGCAAGTGGCTGGAAGCACGCGCCAAGCACCAGACCACGACGGCGATCCGCGCGCTGCATGGCTTGCGGCCCGATCTGGCGCACTTGCTGGTCAAGGGCCAGGAGCAAGACGTGCCGGTGGCTGAACTGATGGTGGGCGACCAGTTGGTGGTGCGGCCGGGCGAGCGTCTGCCGGTGGACGGGGTGTTGACCGAGGGCCGCACACAGGTCGACGAATCGATGCTCACGGGCGAGCCACTGCCGGTGAGCAAAGAGGTGGGCGAAAGGCTGACCGGCGGCTCGATCAACGGCGAAGGGCGCATCGTGTTTCAGGCGAGCGCGGTGGGCAATGAAACGGTGCTGGCCAGAATCATTCGCCTGGTGGAAGACGCGCAGGCCGCCAAGGCGCCCATTCAGAGATTGGTGGACCAAGTGGCCAATGTGTTTGTGCCGGTGGTGCTGGCGATTGCGCTGATCACGCTGGTGGGCTGGATGCTGGCGGGCGCGGGCGGCGAGACGGCGGTCATTCGCGCCGTGGCGGTATTGGTGATTGCCTGCCCATGTGCACTCGGGTTGGCGACGCCGGCGGCCATCATGGCGGGCACGGGCGTGGCGGC
>JBQMQB010000272.1:1405-3579 GCA_052172715.1 Giesbergeria sp.
GAGGCACAGGGCGGCGCTTTGCGCGTGCGCGCACTGCTCGCCTTTGCCGACGAACCCAAGCCGGGCGCGCGCGAGGCGCTGGCGCAGTTGCGCGCCCAGGGCCTGCGCACGGTGATGATTTCGGGCGACAACCGGGGTGCCGCCGAGGCCATGGCGCGCAGGCTAGGGCTGGACCCTGCGGCCGGTGAAGTGATGGCCGAAGTGCTGCCGGGCGTCAAGGCGGCGGCGGTGCGGGCGCTGCAAAAGGCAGCAGACGGAAGCAAACAAACCGTCGTTATGGTGGGCGATGGCGTGAACGACGCGCCGGCGCTTGCTGCTGCCGATGTGGGCATGGCCATGGGCAACGGCACCGATGTCGCCATGCAGGCCGCAGGCATTACGCTGATGCGCGGCGACCCGCTGCTGGTGGCGGCGGCGCTCGACATTTCGCACCGCACGGTGCAGAAGATCCGGCAGAACCTGTTCTGGGCCTTTGCCTACAACGTGGCCGGCATCCCGCTCGCTGCGTTTGGCTACCTGAACCCAGTGGTGGCGGGTGCGGCCATGGCGCTTAGCTCGGTCAGTGTCATGACCAACGCCCTGTTGCTGCGCCGCTGGGCCGGGCCGAAGGGTTCTTTCAAACGGGATTGAAGCGACTATCGGCGCAGCCACCCCGATCTGGGATGATGTACCTAGGCAGCCAGTGCGCTGCAGCTGGAGCTTGGCGCCATGAAACCTACGAGTTACCGCATCATTCAGGAAGAGCACAGGGCGTTGGCGGCGGTGCTCAGGGCCGCGCGCCAGATGGAGCAGCGCGGGCCAGGGGATGCGGCGCAGGTGTTCTTCGACAATTTTCGGGCGATGCTGTTCTACATCGATGAGTTGCTAGAGCGCCAGCACCACCCCAAGGAAACCGAGTGGCTGTTCCCGCGCCTGGTCGACCATTCTGCCGAGGTGGCCGACGCTATTGCGCTGTTGAATGGCGACCACGAAGGCGGTGAGGCCGCAGTGCGCGAGCTGCAGCACCTGCTGCTGGCCTGGGAGCTGTTGGGCGAGGCGCGCCGGGCGGCGTTTGCCTCAGCCCTGCTGCGCTACGAAGATTTTTACCTGGCCCATATGCAACTGGAGGAATCGGTGGTGATGCCTGCGGCGTTGGCCACCCTTGGCCCAGAAGATTGGCAGGCCATCGACCGCGCCTTTGCCGCCAACGACCTGCTGCTCACCCCTGGCGTGCCGCGCGAGCCCGAACTTGATGCGCTGTACACCCGTATTCGGGGGGTGCTGCACGGCCAGGGCGCCTAGTCCAGCGCCGGGTAGTCGGTATAGCCATGCGCGCCGCCGCCGTAGAAGGTGGCTCGGTCGGGCGGGTTGAGCGGCGCGCCTTGGCGCAGGCGTGCTACCAAGTCGGGGTTGGCGATGTAGACCCGGCCAAAGGCAACAATGTCGGCGCCAGCGTCTAGCTCGGCCTGGGCGCTGGCCTTGTCGGTGTAGCCGTTGTTGAGCATCCAGGCCCCCTGGCCACCGGCCTTGCGGAAGATCTGCTTGAGCGCGTTGTAGTCAAAAGGCTGACCTTCGACTTCGCGCGGGCCGCCGGTGGCGCCCACGATAAAGTGCACATAGGCCAGGCCCAGCGGTGCCAGATGGTGCAGCAGGTAGTCGTAGGTTTGCTGCGGGTGCTCGTCGGCAATGTCGTTGGCGGGGGTGACGGGCGAGAGGCGCAGGGCGGTGCGCTCGCCGCCGATCTCATCGACGACCCCGCGCACCACCTCAAGCATTAGGCGGGCGCGGTTCTTCACGTTGCCGCCGTAGTCGTCGTCCCGCTGGTTGGCGCCGGACTTCAGGAACTGCTCGAGCAGGTAGCCGTTGGCGCCGTGGATTTCGACGCCATCAAAACCGCAGGCAATGGCGTTGCGTGCGGCGACCCGGTAATCGCGCACGATGCCGGGAAGCTCTTCGGCGTCGAGAGCGCGCGGCTCGGAGGTGGCGACGAATTCGGGCTTGCCGTCCCGAATCAGCACGGTCTTGGTATTGGCGCGGATCGCCGAGGGCCCGACAGGCTTGTCGTGGCCGGGTTGCAGATCGACGTGCGAGACGCGGCCCACATGCCACAACTGCACCACGATGCGCCCGCCGGCCTTGTGCACCGAATCGGTTACGCGGCGCCAGCCGTCGAGCTGCTCGGTGCTGTAGAGGCC
>JBQMQB010000273.1:0-3559 GCA_052172715.1 Giesbergeria sp.
CCGGAGAGCACCGCTGCCATGCCAAACACCACCATGCTCCACAGCATGATGTGCAGCAAAGTCTGGGCGACCTCAATCACCGGCGCACTGGTAATGAACGCGCCCATCAGCGCGCGTGAAAACAGATACCCAATCAGCACCAGCCCGCCAGTCAGCACCAAGTTCATGATGAGCCCGGTGCGCGCAATCGCACCGAGCATCGATTGGCGCCCCGCGCCAATCGCCTGGGCACCCAGGATAGACGTGGTGATCGCAATGGAAATGGCCGGAAACTGCACATACGCCACGACCTGGTTCACCGCGCCGTAGGCGGCAGTAGCGTCCGAGCCGTACGCGTTGACCAGCGACAGAAGCACCAGGGACGATATGGAGACCACGATCATCTGCACACCCGTGGGCATGCCAATGCGCAGCACGCCCTTGAGCAGCGAGAAGTCAATGCGCAAATGGCGCACAAACGCACGCGTTGGCGCCAATGGGCTAGCGAGCCGGCGCAGGCGCCAGCCCATCCACATAGTCGCGACGGTGAACGACACCACCGTCGCCGCCGCCGCGCTGGCCACACCCATGTGCGGCAACCCGGCCCAACCGCGGATAAGCGCTGGCGTTAGCACCAGGCCGATGGCGGTGGAAATCCCGAGTGTGTAGAGCGGTGTGACCGTATCGCCAATGCCGCGCAGCATGGCGGTCGAAAGCAGGTACACAAACAGGCCAGGCATGGCAATCAGCACGATGCGTGCGTACCGCGTAGCGTCCGGAAGAATATCGGCAGGCGTCCCAAGCAGCGAAAGCATGGGTTGCGTGAACACACCGCCAAACAACGCCACCAGCAGGCCGAATGCCGCTCCGACCGTCAACGTAGTCCCTGTGATGGCCTGCGCTTTGTCGACCTGGCGCGCCCCCCAAGCCTGACCAATCAGCACCGACGCCCCCGCCCCCAGCCCAATGGTGAACGCGATGAAGAAAAACAGCACCGGGAAGAAGCTCGACACCGCCGCCAGCGCGTGCACGCCGAGCATCTGCCCAAGGTAGACATTGTTGAGCGTGCCAGAAAGCGCCTGCAACACGTTGCTCAGCAGCATAGGCACGAGAAAAGCAAGGAAGGCGCGCCACAGCGGGCGCACAGCAGCGGGCGCAGCAGCCCCAGCCGACTCAGGACGGGGCATCTTTTTCGCTCCAGGAAGCAGCGGCGAGGCCCTGCAAATAGCGGGAAACATCGACAGGCCAAGGCGCTGTCAGCTCAGCAAAGCGCGCTTTGTCGCCGGCGAACAGCGCACGCGCCGCTTCCTCGAAATTGTCCAGCGACCCTGCCATGGCGGTCATGAAGCGGTAGGCCGCCTCACGCGATTCGCGCACCGCATCGCGCCCGTGGTGAACACGCCGCGCCTCTTCCACCAAGCGGCGCAAGGCGACCGAGGCGCCGCCAGGCTGGCGGCTGAGCCAATCCCAGTGGCGCGGCAACAGCGTTACCTCGCGCGCGACCACGCCCAGCTTAGGGCGACCGACGCTGCGCGGCGCACTGTCTTTGGCGGGTTCCGCTGCGGCATCGGGCACCGGCTCACGCAGGTCCAGATCCACCAAGGCCCCGCTGGTGTCGTCAAAAATCAAAAGTGAGGCACCGCCTGCGTATTGCCGCAACCGGGCGAACACCTCTTGTCGGTCGCCGCTGGCGAAGCGTTCAAAGCCGGCAAAAGCGGTGAGGGCTCCCGAAGACCCAGAAAGTGAAGATGAGGTCATGAAGCAGAATTCTCAGTAAGGTACGGAAAGACTTGCACTATGCGGGGAGCCAACACATCAACGCTCTGCGCATTCCAAGGCCTCGTCGTGGCACAAGGCCACCAGCGCAAGCCCTATCTCAGGTTGATAGGCGAGCGGGACCCGCCCCAGCGCCTGCGCGCACACGGCACGGACCGTGACCTCGGCCTCTTGCAGCAGACGTTTTCCAGCAGGTCGCAGGCTTGCGCAGCGACTGCCGTCTTCGCTCAAACCGCTGTCTCGCTGCGCCAGGCCCACTTTCTCTAACTGCACGAGCTTTCGCATCAGCGATGAGAGCTTCAGGCCGAGCGTGTCCGCAAGATCCGCCATGTAAACGCGACCATCTGGCGCGCTCGCCAGCCGATGCAACAGACTGAAATCCGCGAAATCCAAGCCATGAAAGTCGCCCAGTTTGTCTGCCATCGACAACTCAAGGCGTGCACAGGCACGGCTGAGCAACAGACACACCGCAAGTGCGTCAGGCGCCGGCGCGTTCATGTTGCTGCTCCGTTGTAGCCGCTGTCGCCGTGGCAAGAAATCTCGTCCCGCCAAAGCTCAAGCATGCTGTCGAGTTCGGCCCGGTAGTCGAACAGCGGATCATCCCGCTCCTTGATGCGGTCCACGACAGCAAAGCTGAAGCATTCCGCGCCGTAAGCGATCCAGTCCTGCTGCAGTGGCTTGTTGCGGTGGGAGCGCAGGTTCAACTCGAAGCGCATGCGATTCATCGCCCCGTCGAGGTTGAGACTGCCGCCCACATAGACCCGGCCATTCGTCTGGTTGGTGAGGGAGAAGATGCCTGCGGGTAGGCGCGACTCCTTGTATTGGCGCACCAGCGCGCGGCGCGCTTGCGCAGTGGCGTGACCAGCTTTGTCGCGTAAGGCTTCTGGCGTAGAGGTATTGGTAGGCACAAATGAAGTCATGCCTTAATTTTACCCGGACAAAACAAGATAGCGTAATATACCCGGGTAAAATAAATCTTAAAACCGCTGCATCTTGCAGCTCGTGGGCTGCTCACTCTGTGCCGCCGGAATATCCCGCACCACGCGGAACCCGTAGCCCGAGCCTTCCACATCAAACGGCACGCCCGGTGTGCCCTGCTTGTCCATCACCCCCACCACCAAGGGTTGCTGGAACTGGTGGTCGGCGGCGCGCATGTGGGCGCTGCGGCCCGCCAGGCTGACCTTGACGTTTTCCAGCTGCTTGGCCACGGCGACGGCATCGGTACTGCCCGCGCCTTCGATGGCCTTGGCCAGCGCGTCGACCATGAGCGCCATGCGCAGGTGCACGTAGTCGTCTTGCGGCTTGGGGAAGCGCTCACGGAACGTCTTGTAGAAGGCCGCACTTTGGGCATCGGCCACGTTGGGCATCCAGTCGGCCACGGCCACCACCCGGCCCACGCCAGATTCACCAATCGCCGCCGGCGCGCCCATGGCGTTGCCGTAGAAGGTGTAGAAACTTCCGGTGTAGCCGACCTCCCGCGCGGCCTTGACCAGCAGCGTGAGGTCGTTGCCCCAATTGCCGGTGATCACCGCCTGCGCGCCGCTGGACTTGATCTTGACGGCGTAGGGAGCGAAATCCTTCACGCGGCCCACGGGGTGCAGTTCGTCGCCGACGATCGCCACATCCGGCCGCTGGGCGGCCAACTGCTTCTTGGCTTCGCGCAGCACGGCCTGGCCAAAGCTGTAGTCCTGGCCAATCAGGTAGACGCTTTTGAGCGCCTTGTCGCCGCGCAGCACATCCATCAGGGCGGCCATGCGCATGTCGGCATGGGCGTCAAAGCGGAAATGCCAGAAGCTGCACTTCT
>JBQMQB010000274.1:0-1316 GCA_052172715.1 Giesbergeria sp.
GGCTACGGCACGGTGTACTTTGCCGACGAAATGCTCAAGACCCGCGGCAAGTCGTTCGCTGGCCTGCGCGTGTCGGTGTCGGGCTCGGGCAACGTGGCCCAGTACGCAGTCGAAAAAGCCATGGCCTTGGGCGCCAAGGTGATCACGGTGTCAGATTCAAGTGGCACCATCGTCGATGAAACCGGCTTCACCACCGAAAAGCTCGCCATCCTCATGGATGTGAAAAACCACCTCTACGGCCGCGTGAGCGACTACGCCGAGCGCACAGGGGTGAAGTTCGAGGCCGGCAAAACGCCCTGGCATGTGCCAGTGGACATAGCCCTGCCTTGCGCAACACAGAACGAGCTGGCCGCAAGCGACGCGGCTACGCTGATCAAGAACGGCGTGCTGTGCGTGGCCGAAGGCGCCAACATGCCCTCGACCATTGAAGCCGCCAAGGCATTCGAGGCCGCTGGCGTGCTGTACGCACCAGGCAAGGCCAGCAACGCCGGTGGCGTGGCCACTTCGGGCCTGGAAATGAGCCAGAACGCCATGCGCTTGAACTGGACTGCCGAAGAGGTGGACAACCGCCTGCTGATGATCATGCAAGGCATTCACGCCGCCTGCCTGCTGCATGGCACCCGCGCCGATGGCTCGGTGAGCTACATCGACGGCGCCAACGTGGCCGGTTTCGTCAAGGTGGCCGATGCCATGATGGCTCAGGGCGTGGTCTGAGCCTGCTTTCCCGCAGTCAAAAAGGAAAAGGACCGTTTGGTCCTTTTTCTCTTTTGGGGGGCATATAGGCGCGGCACACGAAAACTTGTAAAACTTCGTAAACTCGCGCACCTACCACCACCGCTCCCTAATACCCATGACCTCTGGAACCATGACCATACGCGGCAAGCTGGCCCTCGCCTTTGGAGGTCTTGCAATTCTCGTACTGATTGTGACGGGCCTGTCTCTCAGGTCGCTGGGCGCTGCCGATGAACGCCTGAAAAATTTTGTCGAGGGCGTGAACGCCCGCGCCTTGGCGGCCGCAGGCGTGCGCACCGCCGTGGATCGCCGTGCTATTGCCGCGCGAGACATCGTGTTTGCCACCAGCCCCGCAGACATTGAGGCGCTCAAGGCCCAGGCCGGGGCGGCAAACGAAGATGTGCAAAAAAATCTGGCGACGCTCCACCAACTGATTGCAAACGCCAGGGATCTGCCAGCAAACGTCCGCAACATGGTGGACGAAATCGACAAAGTCGAGGCGCGCTACCAGCCGGTGGCGCTGAACATTGTGGATCTGGCGAGCAAAGGCCAGAAAGACGAGGCCATCGACAAAATCAACAACG
>JBQMQB010000274.1:1416-3534 GCA_052172715.1 Giesbergeria sp.
ATCGTGGCGCAGGTGCGCAACAGCAGCGACAGCATTGCCACTGGGTCTACCCAGATCGCCTCTGGCAATGCCGACCTGAGTCAGCGCACCGAGGAACAGGCCAGCAACTTGCAGCAAACCGCTGCGTCGATGGAGCAACTCTCGGGCACCGTCAAGACCAGCGCCAACACTGCCGCCCAAGCCAGTCAACTTGCCGCCAGCGCCTCCGCCGCTGCCAGCAAGGGCGGCGAAGTGGTAGGGACTGTGGTCAACACCATGCAGGAGATTACCCAGAGCTCACGCAAGATTGGAGACATCATCAGCGTGATCGACTCCATTGCGTTTCAGACCAATATCCTCGCCCTCAACGCCGCCGTCGAGGCGGCGCGCGCAGGTGAACAGGGCCGGGGTTTCGCCGTGGTCGCCAGCGAAGTGCGCAGCCTGGCGGGGCGTTCTGCCGAAGCGGCCAGGGAAATCAAAACGCTTATTGGCGACAGTGTCGACAAGGTAGAAATCGGCGAACGCCAGGTCAAGGATGCTGGCGATGCCATGAGCGAAATCGTCACGCAGGTAGAGCGCGTAAGCCAGCTCATCCACGAAATTTCCAGTGCCAGCGCTGAGCAGGCCATCGGCATCAGCCAGGTAGGCGATGCGGTCTCGCAACTCGACCAAGTGACCCAGCAAAATGCGGCACTGGTTGAGGAAAGTGCCGCTGCAGCCGACAGTCTGCGGCACCAGGCCGCAGCGCTGATCCAGGCGGTGAGCGTGTTTAAGTTGACCGGGATGGAGCACGTGGGCAGCAGTGCCCCTTCGCAACCTACCTTTCCCGCTATTAAAAACACGGCGGTCGCTGCTCCGCGGCGCAACAGCGGCCTTGCGACGAGCGTCGGCCGTGCCGACTCGAAAGCCAGAATCGCAACCAGGGCCAAACCGGCTGCGCCATTGCGTCCGTCGACCACCGCCCCACGTCTGGCAGCCGCCTCCGGCGCCAAAACCAACGACGATTGGGAGTCTTTCTGAGGCGCCGTAGCACGCCCCAGCTTGCACTTTTTTCTACGCCGCTTCGTGCTCGCCTATCACCTCCAGGTCCACGAACACGGGCTGCGCAGGCGCCTCAGACAACTGAGCAAAGCGCGCCAGCACGTGGCGCGTCCAGTAGCCAATGTCGTAGCGCTGCACTTGGGCCAGCATGCGGCCCATACGCAGGCGCTGTTCGGCACTGTCCATGGCCAAGGCTTTGTCCAGCGTGTCGTCGAGTGAACTGCGGCTGAAGGGGTTGACGAGAATGGCGTCCTCCAGCTCCATAGCGGCGCCCGAAAATTCGGACAATACCAACACGCCCGGCTCGCCCTGTTTGGCGGCGACGAATTCCTTTGCTACCAGGTTCAGGCCATCGCGCAATGGCGTGATCCAGGCAATGTCGGCAGCGCGGTAGGCGCACACGACTTCCTCGAACGCGAGCGGCGTGGTCGAAAGGTGAATGGGCAGCCAGTGCAGCGTGCCAAAGTGCCCGTTGATACGGCCCACCAACTGCTCGATCTTTTGCTGCTCGGCGCGGTACACCTCCATTCCCTCGGCTGCAGCCACGGTGACCAGCAGCAGCTTGATGCGGCCATGCAGGTCGGGGCGGCGCTGGAGCAGGCGCTCAAAGGCTTCGAGCTGCTGTCGCCCGCCTTTGGCGTAGTCCACTCTACTCACCGACACAATCAGTTTTTCGGTGTTCATATCCTGTCGGATGCGCTCAGTGCGCGCTTTGCCTTCAGGCGAGTTCACCGTGCTGGCAATCAGCGCTGGCGCTGTGCCAATGGGGCAGGTGTCGATGACAATGCTGCGCCCTTCGACGTCAAGCCGCACCGCCACGCGCGGCTCCGACAAGGCGCAGGGGCGCGAGATGACGGGCAGGCTGACAGGCGCTTCATGCCGCACCACGCCCTCGCGCAAGCTCTCGACCACCGCGCAAAAATTCTGTGCGAAGCGCGGCACGTGAAACCCGACCAAGTCGCAGGAGAGCAGGCTGTCGATGATTTCGTCCCGCCAAGGCATGATGTTGAACGAATCAGGGCCCGGGAACTGCGTGTGGTGGAAGAACGCAATCTTCAGGTCCGGCCGCATCTTGCGGACAAAGCCGGGGACCAGCCA
>JBQMQB010000275.1:0-3515 GCA_052172715.1 Giesbergeria sp.
CGGTGGCGCAGCGCCGTCATGGGGCGCAGTTGCGGTGCGAGGGGGCGGGCCGGGTCGAGGAGCTTTTGCAAATCTGCCAGTACCACCGGTTTCTGCGCGTCCACCACTGCGAGCAGTGAGGGCGGCAAGCCTTTGGGCAATGCAAGCGCATGGGCGCTCAACACGGTTTTGCCTGCCTTGCGCCGCGCGGCAAGCAGCTTTTGAAAGCTCGCCGTGCTTGGCCACTCGGTGCTGCGTGGCGCCAAAGCGTGCAGCGCGAGTGCGGTGCGCAGCACACCCTCAGCATCGGCACCACCCTCTTCCAAGGCTTCGTCGTCCAGCTCGTAGTAGCCAGCAACCCACAGCGCCGCCTGCACCACTTCACCAATGCGGCTGCGCCGCGCGAGCTCTTCCCGGTACTGGGGGTAGCTGCGCAGCGACCACAGCGCCAACAGCGAGACCTGCGCTTCGTCTTGGCCCTGCATGCCAAAGTGGCTGCTCTCAGGCAGGGCAATCAACGCGCGCAACAGGTCGGTGCCGGCCTTGGAGCGCGACAGCAGCGAGTGCGTGGCGAGCAGCTGCGCCGCTTTGGCAAGGTCGCCGCCTGACGCATCTTGCAAGTGCAGACTGATGAAGTTGACCATGCGCTCGCGCGCGCGCTCCAGCTCGGGCCGCAGGAACTCGCTGCCAAAGTACCGCGCAATTTGCACCATGCCTTTGGGCGCATCGGCGTGCAACGCGGCGAGCGTGTCGGCGCTCAGGATGCCGTGGGCGGCGCCGTGCTGCAGCGCACGCTCAAAGAAGGAGCGCGCGTCGTGCAGAGCCAGCGCCTGCGGCGCAGTGTCGTGGGAGTGGCTGCCGGCCATCAGATGGCCGATTCCTCGTCAGAGGTGCGCGCTGCCGGGGTCGCCTTGCCACGGTCGGTGTCGCTGGTTTCAAACTTGCCGTCGTCTTCTTCCTCAGGCAACTCATCACCTTCGCCCAGGTCGTGTGCACGGGCTTTGGCGCGCAGCACCAGCAGCATTTCAATGAACAGGTCGCGGCACTCGTAGCGCAGCAGCCAAGCCATTTGCATCCAGTCTTGGTCGGCGATTTCATCGAGCTCGACGCGCGCCCGCACGTAGCCAGATGCCAGCAGCTCGTCGTCGCTCAGCATCAGGCCGTAGTCTTCGGTGGCGTCAAAAACGCCGGTGCGGGCAAAGGCCTCGATGCGGCTCCACTTCTCGGTGAAGTAGTTGGCCAGGGCTTCGGCGCCACCATCGAGGTCGCCAATAGCGTTCAAAAATTCCAGCGGATCGGCGTCTTCGCGGAAGATCACCGCGTTGACCATGTTGCGCAGGTGCTGGTGCGTGAGGTCTTTGTACTGCTTCTCCAGCACCATGGCGCGGGCGAACTGCTCGGGCGTGACCAGCATATTGACCACGGACGCCTTGGAGCTGTCGTACTCGCGCATCACGGCCAGCACATCTTTGGGCGCGAGCTGGTCGAGCACGACCATGAGCGCACGGTCGCCCTCCTCGTCGGCCAGGTCGGCCAGCGCGCTCTCGGCGCCCACGATGTCACCCGCCGCGATCAGGCTGGTGGTTTTTTCAATCAGTGCCAAGTGGTTCATACGTTCTCAGTCCTTGCGCTCGAAACCTTGCTCGGCCAGCCAGTCGGCGCCGGCTTCGTCGAGCGAGCGGCCATCTCGCGGGCTGCCAGCGTCGTCGGCGCTCAGGCCTTCGGAATCGTCGTCGCGGCCTTCTGCCTCTTGCTCATCGTCTTGCGCTTCGCTCTGGTGCGGTACCCCCATGTGCCCGTGGGCGTGCAGGTATTCCAGGCAGGCGGCCACGGTCATAAAAGCAGGGCCACCGGGTTCGGCGAGCACCTTGAGCGCCACTTGCTCGGCCCAGGGTTCGAGTACCACGGCGCCGGCCAGTTCCGGCCAGGCCGGCAGTTCCTCAACAGGCAATGCCAGCAGCCGCTCCATGGCGCCCGCGCGCGGGAAGCGGAACGCTTTGTGGAACACCACGGCCACCATTTCGGGGCTGTAGGACAACATCTGCACCAGAAAGCCGATTTCGCTGCGCTTGGCAGCAAGGCGCTTCTTTAGTACATCCTTACCCTCTGAATCAGAGGTCAGGTCGTCGAGCTCGGCCTCGTAGGCTTTGCGCAAATCGGAGAAGTAGCGAGAGAGTTTCATGGGAGCTTCCTTTCGCGCACGAATGCCTGCCAAATTTCCCCTGCCGTCTGCAAAGGGTCGTCGAGCAGGTTGCGGCGGCGGTTGTCGTCGTATTGCTGGCGGCGCTCGGGGTCAGAGAGCACATCGTAGGCCTGTTGCACCTCACGAAAGCGCGTGGCTGCATCGGCGGCCGCATTGCGGTCGGGGTGATAGGCGGCGGCCCGCTGCCGAAACGCCCGCTTGATATCGTCCTGAGTGGCGTTGGCCGCAAGGCCCAGGGCTGCGTAGTGGTCGGATTGGCCGCCTTGCATCGCTGTGATCAGCCCAGGGCCGCGTACACGTTCTGCACGTCGTCGTTGGAGTCTATGGCGGCGAGGAAGGCTTCCACCTCCTCCAGCGCCTCGGCGCTCAGGCTCGCTGGGTTGACCGGACTCTTGGGGCGGTAGCCGAGCTTGGCGGACAACACGGTAAAGCCTTGCTCCGGCAGCGCGCGGCAGACCACGTCGAGGTCGGTAGGCTCGGTCCAGAACAGGGTTTGGCCCTCTTCTTCGCCGGGCTCCAGGTCTTGCGCGCCGGCTTCAATGGCGGCTTCTTCTGCGTCGGCGCCAGCCGTCGATGGTTCGGCCTCAATCATGCCGACATGGTCAAAGTCCCACGCGACTGAGCCGGACGTCCCCAGCTGGCCCTTGCGAAACAGCACGCGCATTTCGGGCGCGGTGCGTTTGACGTTGTCGGTCAGGCATTCGACCATCACCGCGACTTGGTGCGGGGCAAAGCCCTCGTACACCACATGCTCGAAGCTGGCGGCGTCGACGCCAATGCCGGCGCCTTTCTTAATGGCGCGGTCCAGCGTGTCTTTGGGCATGGAGACTTTGCGGGCTTGCTCCAACACCAGACGCAGCTTGGCGTTGCCTGCCGGGTCCGCGCCGCCGCGCGCGGCGACCATGATTTCCTTGGCCAGCTTGCCAAACAGCTTTCCACGGGCATCAGCGGCTTGCGCCTTGCCCTTTGCTTTCCATTGCGCGCCCATGCGAGTTCCTTGACTGGGCCCGGGTTTCGCACCCTGCGCACCCACGGTGCTGCTGAGGGAAACCCTAGGCGAAAGCCATGAGGGTACCACCGCCGCCGCCCGCACAATGGCGGCTTCTTCGCTCCCCCTGCACGGTTTTTTCTCGATGCTCAACACGCTCTGGCTGGGTTTCTTCGTCACCTCTGCCATCGCCGCGCTGGTGCAGTGGCTGGTCGGCGGCTATGCGGGCGTGTTTGCCGCCATGGTCGAAGCGCTGTTTGCCATGGCCAAGCTCTCGGTCGAGGTGATGCTGCTGCTGTTTGGCACCCTCACCCTCTGGCTCGGTTTTTTGCGCATTGCCGAGCG
>JBQMQB010000276.1:0-3502 GCA_052172715.1 Giesbergeria sp.
AGCATGCGCCGCGCAATGATCACCCGCATGATTTCGTTCGTGCCTTCCAGAATCTGGTGCACGCGGCTGTCGCGCAGCAGGCGCTCCAGCGGGTATTCGCGGATATAGCCGTAGCCGCCGTGCAGTTGCAGCGCTTCGTTACAGACCATAAAGCCGGCGTCGGTGGCAAAGCGTTTGGCCATGGCGCAGTAGGTGCTGGCGTCGGGGTCGGCGGCGTCGAGCTTGGCTGCAGCCAGGCGCACCATTTGCCTCGCGGCGACGAGCTCAGTCGCCATGTCGGCCAGCTTGAACTGCAGCGCTTGGAAGCTGGCCAGCGTTTTGCCGAACTGCTTGCGCTCTTGCATGTAGGCTGCCGCCTGGTTGAGCGCGCCTTGCGCTGCGCCGACGGAGCAGGTGGCGATGTTGATGCGCCCGCCGTCCAGGCCCTTCATGGCGATCTTGAAGCCTTCGCCCTCGGCGCCCAGCAGGTGGTCGACAGGAATATCGACGTTGTCAAAGCTGATGGTGCGGGTGGGCTGGCTGTTCCAGCCCATTTTTTCTTCCTTCTTGCCGTAGCTGATGCCAGGGGCATCGGCCGGTACGGCAAAGGCGCTGATGCCGCGCGCGCCGCTCGCTGCATCGCCGGTGCGGGCCATGAGCACCAGTACGTCGGTGGCACCGGCGCCTGAGATGAAGGCTTTGGCCCCGTTCAACCGCCAGCCGTCTGCCGTGCGTTCGGCACGGGTTTTGAGCGAAGCGGCATCCGACCCGGCGCCGGGTTCGGTCAGGCAATAGGAAGCAAGTTTTTCGCCGCTGGTCAGCAGCGCGCCCCAGCGTTCGCGCACGGCATCGGTGCCCCAGGTGCCCAGCATCCAGGTCGCCATGTTGTGGATGGTGATAAAGGCGGTGGTCGACGGGTCGAACGCCGCCATTTCCTCAAACACCAGTGCCGAGTCGAGGCGGGGCAGGGCGAGGCCGCCGATGACTTCTGGCGCATACAGGCCGCAAAAGCCAAGTTCGCCGGCTTTGGCGATGGCTTCGCGGGGGAAGATGGCTTGGGCATCCCACTCGGCTGCGTGGGGCGCGAGTTCGGCTTGGGCGAAGTCGCGCGCGGTTTGTGCAAAAGCACGTTGTTCTTCGGAGAGCTCAAAGTCCATGGTGTCTCGCTGTCTTCGTTGGTTCGCAGTGGGTTCTGTCACCACACCGATCGCAGGGTGGCTTCGCCTTGCCGTGCGTCAGCACGGTGTGCGGCGCGGCGCTTTGCTCTCGATCTGATTGGGAAACCGACTCAAGGCGTGGCTGGCGAGTCTGCACTCAACCAGCGTATCAGCCCCTGGCGGCGCGCTTGCGTCTCGCGGGTTAGGCATTCATGGTAGATCCGGGGGCCATCGGGCTGCTGCTCGGTGGCCAAGGTGGCTTTCTTGCACTGCTCGGTGCGTGCACGCTGCCAAGCGCGGTGCTCCTGGCGCAGTTGTGGGCGTTCGTGGGCTGCGAGGGCGCGTGTCACGTCGGCAAATAGCACTGCGATGGTGGCGTCTGCAGCCTGGAAGTCCTGTACCGCGCAGGCATTGGTCTCGGCCACGCTGCCGCCGCGGCGGCAGGTGGCGTCGGCCTGCGCGTGGGCCAGCGTGCAAGCCAACGCCAGTGCGCCCATCAAGCCGCTGATGAGGGTTGTGCGCACGGCCGCAGGCTTGCAGCCCCGCATCACTTCAGGCTGATGGTGGTGTTCACACCGTGCGTCATGGTGCTGTCGTCGAACCAACGTGCGGTGACGGTCTTGGTCTGCGTGTAGAACATGACCACTTGCTTGCCATAAGGGCCCAAGTCGCCCAACTTGGAAGCGCGCGAGCCGGTGAACGAGAACAACGGGACTGGCACAGGAATCGGCAGGTTGATGCCGACCTGACCGACGTCGATTTCTTCCTGGAATTTGCGCGCTGCCCCGCCCGACTGCGTGAAGATGGCAGTGCCGTTGCCGTTCGGGTTGTCGTTGATGAATTCGATGGCTTGGTCGAGGTCGTCGGCTGCTACCAGCAGCAGCACCGGGCCAAAGATTTCTTGGTCGTAGATCGACATGCCAGGCTTCACGCCTGAGAAGACGGTTGGGCCGACGAAATTGCCCTTTTCAAAGCCTGCTACGGTGGGCTTGCGGCCATCGAGTTCCAGCTTGGCGCCCTCAGCAATGCCGCGCTCAATCAGGCCTTCCACGCGGGACAAAGCCGCGCAGGAGATCAGCGGGCCGACGTCGGTGCCGCTCTCGGTGCCGGCATTGATCTTGAGCGTCTTGGCCTTGGCGACCAACTCGGGAATCCACTTCTGTGCCTCGCCGACCAGCATCACCACTGGCAGGGCCATGCAACGCTGCCCGGCTGCGCCGAAGGCTGCACCGGCGAGGGCATTGAGGGTTTGCTCCTTGTTGGCGTCGGGCAGGACGATGGCGTGGTTTTTGGCGCCCATCATGCATTGCGCACGCTTGCCGGCCAGTGTGGCGCGGTTGTAGACGTGCGTGCCGACTTTGGTCGAACCGACGAAGGAGATGGCCTTGATGTCTTTGTGATCGCACAGAGCGTTCACCGCCATTTCGCCGCCGTGGATCACGTTCAGCACGCCGGCAGGAATGCCCGCTTCCATCGCCAATTCGACGAGGCGCATGGTGACCATTGGGTCTTGCTCGGAAGGCTTGAGTACGAACGTGTTGCCCGTCGCGATGGCCATGGGGAACATCCACAGCGGAATCATCGCTGGGAAGTTGAATGGGGTAATGCCAGCGCACACGCCCAGCGGCTGCAGCAAGGTGTAGGTGTCGACACCGCCGGCCACGTTGTTGGCCAGCTCGCCGAGCTGCAGATTGCCGATGCTGGCAGCGTGCTCGACCACTTCGAGGCCGCGGAACACGTCGCCTTCGGCGTCGGGCAGGGTCTTGCCTTGCTCAGCCGTCAGCAGTGCGGCCAGCTCGGCCATGTTTTCACGGATGAGTTGCTGGTACTTCAGGAAGATGCGGGCGCGGGTGCCGATGGCGGTTTTCTTCCAGGTCTTGAAAGCTTCTTTGCCCGAGGCGATGGCGGCGTCGATTTCTTCTTGCGTGGCAAAGGGAACACGGGCCAGCACTTCTTGCGTGGCCGGGTTCACCACGTCACGCCACTCGGTGGTTTTGGATTCAACGAACTTGCCGCCAATGAGCAGCTTGACAGTAGGGGCCAGGGCGGCGACGGGCGTGGGTGCGTTCATAAGAAGTCTCCAGTGAGTGGAAGGGTGGCGTGAGTCGCCAAACTCAGCCATCGTAGCTGTGCAGAATTGTGAAGACAATAGACAATCGTGCGCAGCGGCTTTGCAAAAACGCACAACGAACGCGAATGCTGAGGTGATGGATGGATTGGGACAACCTGCGTTACTTCCTTGAGCTTGCACGCTCCGGCACGCTGGTCGGCGCAGCGCGGCGGCTCGGCGTGGACCACACCACGGTGGCGCGGCGCATTCAGGCTCTGGAAAAGCAGGTGGGCTCGCCGCTGTTCGCGCGCGAAGC
>JBQMQB010000277.1:0-3481 GCA_052172715.1 Giesbergeria sp.
AGGGCTCGTCCTCGTGAAACATCAGCGCCATGCCGCCGCAGGCCAGCGCACACGCGGCCCATAGGCGCCACCCGTAGCGCCGTCCGAGCACGAGCATGGCCAGAATGGGCACCACCAAAACATTCAACCCGGTAACGAAGGCGTTGCGGTTGCTGCTGGTGCGCACCAGCCCTTCAATCTGTAGCCAGAACGCGAGAAACAGGAGAGCGCCTAGCAGCAGACCCCAGCGCCGCTCGCTTGCACGCATGCCGCGCCACAACGGCGCCAGAATCAACAAGGCAATCGCAAAACGCAGCCAGATGATCTGCAAGGCATCGAGTTGCCCCGAGAGCAGCTTCATGGCTGGGAACGTGGTTCCCCACACAGCGGTGCACAGCATCAGGGCCGCGACCCCACGGTTTTCTGATTGCATGAAGAAAATGGGCCGCTTAGGCGGCCAGTTTCGATAGAAGTGAATGCGATCAGCTGAAAGTCTAACGAGCCTGCCGACCGGTGAAGGTGTCTCTAGCTGCGATGACTCACGCGCCCATACGGCCGATGAACGCACGGATGCGATCATTGGCAGGAGCACCAAAGAAACTCTCAGGCGGCGCATCGTGCGCAATACGACCTTGGTCGAAAAACAGCACACGGTCGCCAACTTCACGGGCGAAACCCATCTCGTGCGTGACGACGATCATCGTCATGCCGCCGTGCGCCAGTTCACGCATTACGTCCAGCACTTCCTGCACCATTTCCGGGTCGAGCGCGGACGTGGGCTCGTCAAACAGCATCACTTTGGGAGCCATGGCAAGCGCGCGTGCAATGGCGACCCGCTGCTGCTGGCCGCCCGAGAGCTGCCAGGGGTATTTGTGCGCATGCTCTTGCAGGCCAACGCGGCGCAGCAACACCATCGCCTGCTCGTTGGCTTGTGCGCGTGAGGTGTGGCGCACGCGGCGCGGAGCCAGCGTGATGTTGTCGAGCACCGAGAGGTGGCCAAACAGGTTGAATTGTTGGAACACCATGCCGACTTCGCAGCGCTGCTTTTGCAGCGTGGCCATGTCGTCGGACACAGCGACTCCGTCGATAGTGATGGTGCCGCTGTCGTGTGGTTCGAGCCGATTAATAGCGCGCAGCAAGGTGCTTTTGCCTGAACCGGATGCGCCGATGATGACTGTGACCTCGCCGGTGCTGAAATGGGTCGAGACGTCACGCAGTACCTGGTGCGTGCCGAAGGATTTGCACACGTGGTCTGCCACGATGAAAGCTTGCGTACTCATTTGCTGCGGTCCTCGACGTCGAAGCGGTATTCGATGGCATTCGAGATCTGCGTGACCAGTGTGGTCAGAAGCAGGTAGGTGACGGCAACCGTCGAGAGTGTGGCAATCGGCTGAAAGGTGGCCGACTGGATGCGATTGCCCACGTTGGTGAGCTCCACCACACCAATGGCATACGCCAGCGACGAATCCTTCAGCAGCGCGACAAAGTTGCTTACCAATGGGGGCAGCGAAATTTTGAAGGCCTGGGGAAATACCACATCAAAGAACACGTGTGCGTGGCCTAGGCCCAGCGCACGCGCCGCCTCTGTTTGCCCACGCGGCACGGCCAGAAGACCGGCGCGCACCGCCTCAGAGTTATAGGCGCCGACGTTGAGTGACAAAGCGACGACAGCAGCAGCGAAATCGGGCAGATTCAGCCACGGCACCAGCGCTGGCAAGGCAAAGTAGACAAACAGAATCTGCACCAAAAGCGGCGTGCCGCGAATGGCCCAGATGTAGAAGCTGGCCACCCAGCGCACGGCGCGCCAGCGCGAGGTACGCGCCAGCGCAGCGCAGGTACCCAGGACAAGTCCTATCGTGCCACTCACCAGCGTGAGCCACAGCGTAGTACGGGCGCCGGCGGAGAAGGCCTGGGAGTTCGAGCCGATGGGCTCAGGCAGGAAGGACAGCAACTGGCCGAGCACGGCCAGCACCAACACCATCAGCACCAGGGCGCTGATGAGCGTTGCATTGCTGCGCTGCGCACGGCTCCAGTGCCGCGGCCAAAGGGCGATAAGCATTAACGGAAAAAGCGGGCCAAGACGTTCATGCAGCTTTTAGTTGCAGCGCACGTCTTCCTTGAAGTACTTGGTCGACAGCTTGGTGTAGCTGCCGTCGGCCAAGACTTCCGCCAAGCCCTTCGACCAAGCATCGGCCAGCGGCTGGTTGCCCTTGGCCACGGCGGCAGCGATGCGCTCGATGAACAGCATCTCGCCGAGCTTGAATCCCGCCTTGGGGTTCTTGTCCACTACGGCCTTGGCGACAAAGCGGTCGGTCACCCAGGCGTCCACGCGGCGCGAGTTGAGGGCGCTGCGGGCATCGACGTCAGTGGGGAAGTTTTTCACTTCTTTGATGGAAGCAGCCTTCGGCACGTTCTCCAGGTAGCTGGTGCCAGTTTGGACCGCGACGATCTTGCCAGCCAAGTCCTTGGCTGTGCGGATGGATGGGTCCATGGCGATGATCATGCCGCCCGAGCAGTAGTGTGGCGCGGTGAAGGTGACGGCCTTGGCCCGTTCATCGGTGATGCCGTGCGAGGCGATGACCAAGTCCCAGCGGTCTTGGTTCAGGCCAGTAAGCAAGGCATCGAAGCCCAGTGTTTTCCATTCGATTTTGAGCCCCATCTTCTTGGCGACCAGTTCGGCCAGCTCGACTTCGAAGCCCGACAGCTTCGTGCCCTCGAAATAATTGAAGGGAGCAAACTGTCCCTCGGTGGCGACGATTAACTCGCCGCTCTTTTTGACGTCTTCCAATGGTCGTGCGTGTACGGAGAGTACGGTGCAAAGGGCGACGGTGGCGCAGGCCAGGGTTTTGAACAATTTCATCTCGCGTCCTGTTTCGGGTGATTTCAGGTACAAAAAATCCGGCCTGCGGTAGCGAAGCCGGAGCTTGGTAGATCGCCTGCCCGATCGCGGTGTCTCATAGACTTCGATGCGAACAATGGCGCGATTATAGGTTTGGGAAATGCCGCTTTGGCTAAGGTTTTTCCCTCAGCGCAAGTAGGCGTCGTAGCCTGTTTTTAAGATCAGCGCGCCCACGACCACAATGAAAATTGTGCGGACAAAACCTGTGCCGTGCTTGAGCGCGAGGTGCGTTCCGATCAGGCTTCCCACCACGTTCGCCACCGCGAGGGGGGCTGCAAAGTGCCACCACACGTGGCCTTTGGCAGTAAAGAGAATCAGCGCAGCAACGTTGGTCGACACGTTGAGCAGCTTGGCCGAGGCCGAGGCGTTGAGGAAGTCATAGCCCAGCCAACGCACGAACAGAAAGACGAAAAAGCTTCCCGTACCCGGGCCGAAAAAGCCGTCGTAAAAACCAATCGACACGCCGATGGCACTCGCCGCCATCCATTCGGCGCGGCCTGAAAATCGAGGGCGATGGTGCTTGCCCAGTTCCTTTTTTGCCACCGTGTACAACAGCACGGCAAAAAGCACAAAAGGCAGCATGCGGCGCAGAAAATCGGGCGA
>JBQMQB010000278.1:0-3474 GCA_052172715.1 Giesbergeria sp.
TGCATTGTGCAGGCGCGTGGCGAGTACGTAAAAATTTTGTGTGATGACGATCTACTGCTTCCAGGCTGCCTCAGGGCGATGGCTGATGTATTGGACCAGCATCCTGAAGTTTCACTCGTTTCGTCGCGACGTGAACGGATTGACGCGGACGGAAAGCGTTTGCCAGACGATCTCTCTACGGCTTTCATGTTCGACGGAGACACCATAGTGCACGGGTTAGATCTCGTCGTTTTCTTGGGTAACTGGACACTTAATTTCATCGGAGAACCGACAACTGTGATGTTTCGGCGGCGTCAAATGATGCCTTATGCGGATGCGCTTGCGTCAATCAACGGGTGGAGTTGCATATGGCTTGGAGATCTCGCAATGCACGTCAATTTGCTGCGGGCGGGGCACCTTGTGATGCTCGACCAGCTGTTTTCGCAGTTCCGCATATGGGGAGAGCAAGAAAGTCAGAAGGCGCGTGACGATCCGTCCATCGGAGCGCCTGATCAAGCCCGATTCAAAGAGGCGATACGTAGCCTTGGAATGTCGCCCGAAAGTAGTAAGGGTACTGTGCGGATGGCAGCTTTAGGACGACCAGATGCATGGGAGCACGTGGCGCTGATGGAGCGCCTGGACCGTCTCATACGCGGTGAACCCGCCATTGATCCATTGCTTAGCTGGAGTTCTCTCAGGATACCCCGTAAGAGTGAAGGTGTTTTGATCGAACAGCGCCTGGCAAAAAGCAGTGGCGGCCCGCGAATCATTGTGTTTGTGCGAGATATCGAAGGAAATACGGACGCTTTGCTGCGAACGGTTGCGAGCCTGGATTTCGGAAATGGTCTTTACGCGAACGTGCGCATGGTCGTTTTGACTACTGCGTCCGTGCCCCGCACGAAACCATCGGACAAGTTGCACATGGTCCCGATCTCGCGTGAAGGCTGGCCCGATGGTTTAAACGAGCAACTCGTTGAAGCCGATTGCGACTGGTTTGTGCTGGCCGATGCGGGTGATGAGTTTTCGCGCGCAGGTCTTTTGATGGCGGCGCTGAGGATTCTGGAGCAACCCGAGCTGCGTGCACTGTGGTGCGACGAGTTGCGACGATTGCCGAGCGGGAGTCTCGGGGCGGCATTTCGTCCGGACTTCAATTTAGATTTGTTATTGAGCCTGCCTTCCGCTATGGCACGCCATGTGCTTTTTCATCGCGACAGCGTGATTGGACTCAAGGGCCTGAATCCACATGCACGCGAAGCTTGCGAACTGGACCTGATTTTGCGTATGGTTGATGCGGGTGGCTTTGCCGGATTCGGGCATCTCGCCGAAGTGCTGCTGACAACAGAGGCGCCGGTGCTGAAGGACGTGACCGAAGAGCGTGAAGCCATTGAACATCACCTCCAGCAACGCGGTTATGAAGCGGCCTCGGTTACCTGCATGCTTCCCGGACGCTACCGGTTGCACTACGGCCATGCAAGCCAACCATTGGTCTCCATCATCATTCCCACCAAAGATCAATTTCCGGTGTTGCAGCGCTGCGTCGAAAGCCTACTGGAAAAAACTAGTTACCCGCGTTTTGAGGTACTGATCGTCGACAACAACAGCACCGAGCCGGATGCGGTGCAATGGCTTGATGGAGTGGCTGGCATGAACAGCGAGCAGGTTCGCGTACTGCGCTATCCGCACGCGTTCAATTACTCCGCTATCAACAATGCCGCAGCGGTCGAGGCGCGGGGTGATTACTTGGTGCTGCTGAATAACGACACGGCCGTTCTGCAGGCCGAGTGGCTCGACAACATGCTCAACCACGCTCAGCGACCAGAGGTGGGCATCGTCGGCGCCAAGCTGCTGTATCCCAATGGCACGGTGCAGCACGCGGGCGTGATACTGGGTCTGCGGGGACCGGCCGGACACGTGTTTCCCCATGCGCCGCTCAACGCAGCTGGGTACATGCACAGGTTGGAGGTAGATCAGAACTACAGCGCGGTCACTGCCGCCTGCCTGATGGTGCGTAAATCCGTCTATGAAGAACTGGGCGGGTTGGACGAGCAGGCTTTTCAGGTTTCCTATAACGATGTCGATTTTTGTCTCCGCGTGCGTCAGGCTGGCTATCTTGTGGTTTGGACGCCGCATGCGGTACTGATGCACGAAGAAAGCTTGAGTCAAACGCGTGTCGATACCGCTTCCCACGCAGCCAGAGCTGAGCGTTTTCAGCGCGAGCAGCAGACCATGTACGAGCGCTGGCTTCCGCTGCTGGCCCGGGACCCCGCGTATAACAAAAATCTCATGTTGACATCCGATGGGTTTGAGCTCGAGCCCAATTCCAGCAGGACCTGGCGACCCCTCTCATGGAAGCCCGTTCCCGTTGCGCTTGTGCTTCCCGCGGATCGCGGTGGCTGCGGTTATTACCGCATGATTAAACCTTTCGAGGCCATGAGGGCGAGCAGTCTGCTGGATGGCATGCTGTCGGCCGATTTCTTCTCCCCCTCGGAGCTTGAGCGCTACGACGCCGACGCCATCGTGTTCCAGCGCCAGCTGTCCGAGGAACAGCTCGAGAATATGCGCAGTGTGCGGCAGTTCGCTCGCGCCTTCAAGGTTTATGAGCTTGACGATTATTTGCCCAACTTGCCCATTAAGAGCGCGCACAAGCAGGACTTCGCGAAAGATGCAATCAAACAGTTGCGTCGTGGCCTAGCGTGTGTTGACCGGTTTGTGGTCTCCACCGACATGTTGGCCGAGAGCTTTGCTGGTTTGCATCCGGATATTCGAGTTGTCAAAAATCGCCTACCTTGTGAATGGTGGGCCGAGCTCTCTGCAGCACGTTGCAGCGGTCAGCGGCCACGCGTGGGCTGGGCCGGTGGCATGGGCCATACCGGCGACTTGGAACTCATCGCTGATGTGGTGCAAGCACTGGCGACGGAAGTTGAATGGGTGTTTATGGGCATGTGTCCGGAAAGAATCCGACCCTTTGTGCATGAGGTGCACGCGGGAGTGCCCATTGATGCTTACCCGAAAGCGCTGGCTGCATTGAACCTTGATCTCGCCTTGGCGCCGCTGGAGCACAACCTATTCAATGAGTGCAAAAGCAATTTGCGGCTGTTGGAGTACGGAGCTTGCGGCGTGCCTGTGGTGTGCAGTGATCTCGCTTGCTACCGCGGCGACCTACCTGTCACCCGGGTTAAAAATCGATTTAGAGACTGGGTAGAGGCAATCCGCATGCATACCACCGATCTTGATGCGGCTGGTCAGGCAGGTGACGCGCTTAAGGAGTCCGTCATGAGGGACTGGATGCTGGAAGGTCGGCACCTGCAAGATTGGCGCAGCGCCTGGACGGGCAGCTGAACATCCAAGTAAGCACGCAAGAAAAAACCCGCCTTGGCGGGTTCTTTGCACGGGTTCTGGCGTCAACCTTTGAGCAATTGCAACACACCTTGAGGCAGCGAGTTGGCCTGCGCCACCATGGCGGTACCGGCTTGCTGCAGGATCTGCGCGCGAGAC
>JBQMQB010000279.1:0-3416 GCA_052172715.1 Giesbergeria sp.
GTTGGGTTCCTTTCAGGTTGGGATTGCAGGGGTGGCAGCGTTGGGGTGCTGCGCATAAACATGGGTGGCCGCCCGGGTCCATCGACCCGGGGGCATCTCAAGGAGATGCACTCATGCTGGATCACTTCTTTCGTCGTCAACACCTGATCGCACGGTTACGTGGCAACCCCGGTGTCGACTCACTGGATGCCTTTGCCGGGCATCTGAACGGCTGCGGATATTCCCGCAGCCAAGGCGCACGGCACTTGCGCGCCGCAGCACATCTATTGCACTGGTTGGATGGCAAGCATCTATCACTGACCGAAATCGATGCCACCACCGTGAATCGATTCGAGCGTCATCTTTTGCACTGCCGATGCACCGGATTTGCCGACATGCACCGCGACAAGCTCCTGCGAGGCGTTCGCGCCTTCATGGCATTTCGGCAGCGGCGGCCACTGTGCGTGCGCGACGTCGATCAGGTCGAGGCAGAGCCATCCGAACTGTGGGATTCCTTTTGCCGCTGGATGCGCGAGCAACGCGGGATCGCCGAACGCACCTTGTGTGACTACCGCCAGTATCTGCAGTCTCTGCTGGTGGAGATCGGCGCTGAGCCAGGCCTGCTCAATGTCACCCGGCTGCGCCGCTTTTTACTGGAACTGGGCCGCAATAGCGGCAACGCCAGAGCGAAGGCCGCAACCTCGGCGCTACGCACGTTTATCCGGTTCCTGGTCTCACAGGGGCAATGCCCGGCCAGCTTGGTGGATGCCATCCCGAGCGTGGCGTACTGGCGGCTGTCGTCACTGCCGCAATATTTGCAACCCGAGGAGGTCGAACGGGTACTCGTCAGCGCAGATGCACAGACCCCCGTCGGCAAGCGGGATCGCGCCATCTTGCTGCTCTTGGCCAGGCTGGGCCTGCGTGCAGGTGACGTCGTTCAACTGCGTCTGACGGATATCGACTGGCGAGCCGCCACGATAACCGTGAGCGGCAAGAACCGGCAGCAAACCCAGCTGCCGCTGACACAGGAAGTGGGCGACGCCATCGTGAGCTATTTGCAGCACGGGCGTGCTCCAACCCAGTCTGACCGTCTGTTCGTTCGTGCCATTGCTCCGTTCCGCGCGTTTCGTGATGCGCGTGGTATCTCTGACATTGCCAAGTTGGCCCTGCGCCGCGCAGGGGTGAATGCGCCGCAGCGGGGCGCTGCCCATGTGCTGCGACATTCGGCGGCCACCGCCATGCTGCGTCAGGGTGCAAGCCTGCAGGAGATTTCCACGGTGTTGCGCCACCAATCGGTGGCCAGCACGCAGATTTACGCCAAGGTCGACGTTGTCGCCTTGCACGAACTTGCACAGCCGTGGCCGGAGGCGCTGCCATGCTGAGTCAAACCATACAGAATTACATCGATATGCGCCGCGCTGGCGGCTTCCAGTTTGGGGGCCAGGCCGGGTTCTTGCATAGCTTTGCGTCGTTTGCCACAGCCAGAGAGGAACGGCATGTGCGCGCTAGCACCGCCATCGAGTGGGCGGGTCAGGTTGCCAAGATGCCGCAGCGCGCCCACCGCCTGTGGGTTGTCATCCGGTTCGCACGTTTTGCGCGGGCAGAAGATGCCAGAAATGAAGTTCCACTGCCAGTGTTCGGCAGCGAGACCTGGCCACGGCGAGCGCCGTACATCCTGAGCCAGGACGAGATTGGACGGTTGATGCAGGCCGCCTCTGGCTTCGGCACCCACCCGATGCAAGGCCCAACCTACGGCACCTTGATCGGCCTGCTTGCGTGTACGGGTCTGCGGATTTCGGAGGCGCTGCGGCTGCGCTTTTCGGACATCACTCCCGACGGGCTGCTCATTCGCAACACCAAATTTCGCAAGAACCGGCTGGTGGCCTTGCAAGACAGTAGCCGCACGGCTTTGCAGCGCTACCGGGCGCAGTGGCGTTCGACCACTTCGCCTGACGACTCTGTGTTCGTATCCCTTCGCGGTACGCCGTTGATCAGGGAATGCGTGGATCGGGTGTTTCAGGAATTGGTCAACCGTGCGGGATTGCCACGCACGCCTGACGGCCCCCGAATCACACCGCATTCGCTGCGGCATACCTTTGCGGTCAGGGCGCTGCAAACCTGCCCGGACGGGCGTGACCGAGTGGCGCAGCACATGGTGGCCTTGTCCACCTATCTGGGTCATGTCAATGCGGCGGCGACCTACTGGTATTTGCAGGCGACGCCAGAGTTGATGCGTGACATCTCCTCGTGTTGCGAGCAGTTTGTGGAGGTGGCTTCATGACTCCAATAGCTTCCCACATCACTGCATTTTTGCGGCAACGCCTGGTGGAGGAACGCAATGCCAGCCGCAACACCTGTGAATCCTATGCCTACGCATTCAAGCTGTTGTTCGAATTTGCAGCAGGCCGGCTCAAGGTGTCACCCGCCAAGCTGTGTTTCGAGCAGATCGATGCGCTACTGGTGGTCGCCTTCTTGAGCCACCTTGAGACCCAGCGCAACAACGGCGCGAACTCCAGGAACATTCGGCTGGCGGCAATCAAGTCATTCATGCACTTCATGCAGTTCCGGCTTCCCTCGGCACTCGAGCAGATTCAGCGCGTGCTGGCGATCCCCACCAAGAAGGTGGAAACGAAGCTGGTCAAACATCTGACGGTGCCGGAGATGCAGGCCATCCTGGATGCGCCGGTGCCAATCGACCGCGAGGGCATTCGCGACCGCGCCATGTTGCATCTGTGCTTCGCGGCGGGCCTGCGGGTGTCTGAGTTGATTGGCTTGCAACTGAACGACTTGAAGCTGCAGCCAGATGCCAGCATTCGAGTCATGGGCAAGGGCCGCAAAGAGCGCTGCCTGCCCCTTTGGAAGCAAACCGCGACCGCGCTACGGGCGTGGATGGCGGTACGCGGTGAGATGCCTTGCGCAAACCTGTTCGTCAATGCACGGGGTCAGGCCATGACTCGCTCCGGCTTCGAGTACATCCTGAGCAAGCACGCCAAGCAGGCTGCTGTGGATTGTCCGTCGCTTGCGCAAAAGCGCATCTCCCCGCATGTGCTGCGCCATACCTGTGCATTGACCGTTTTGCAGGCAACCAACGATCTGCGCAAGGTGTCGCTGTGGCTGGGACACGCGAGCATTCAAACAACGGAAATCTACACGCGGGCCGATCCGAGCGTGAAGCTGGAGGCATTGCAGTCCATGGTGGCACCTGAGCTGCGCACCGGGCGGTTCAAGGCCACCGACGCGCTGATTGCGTCGCTCAACCCGCGTTCGCTCTCGAAAGGAAGCGACGCTTCTCTTTGAAGCACTTTGGCCGGTGCTGCCTGGCGCTCGCCCGGTGGCACTGGCATTTTTTATGCGCAGCACCCAAAAGCTGTTACCCCTGCAATCCCAACCTGAAAGGAACCCAACTATGCATAAACGTCCACTCCACATAATCGTGC
>JBQMQB010000280.1:0-3412 GCA_052172715.1 Giesbergeria sp.
CCACACCTCCCAGCCCAGGCCCCAGGCGCCCAGGGTGGGATTTTCCCAGTCGTCTTCCACAAAACGGATGTCGTTCTGCTTCAAATCAAAGCCCAGGGCTTCGAGCGATCCGAGATACAGCTCCAAGATGTTGCTCGGCGCCGGCTTCAAGACCACCTGGTACTGGTAGTAATGCTGCAGGCGGTTGGGGTTCTCGCCGTAGCGGCCGTCCTTGGGGCGGCGGCTGGGCTGCACGTAGGCAGCTTTCCAGGGCTCAGGGCCAATTGCTCTTAAAAACGTAGCTGTGTGCGAAGTACCCGCACCGACTTCCATGTCGTAGGGCTGCAAAAGCGCGCAGCCTTGCGCGTCCCAGTACGACTGGAGCTTGAGAATGATTTGCTGGAAGGTCAACATGGGTCGTGCGGCGCGGAAAGAACCACGCTCCATAAGTCGGGCCAGGCCCGCAGCACGCCAGGGGGGCGTGCAAACACACGATTTTACGGGGCCCCGAGAGGCCCGTGGTTTAGGCGCCGTCCCAGCGGCGCAGCACCAGGCTGGCGTTGGTGCCGCCAAAGCCGAAACTGTTGGACAACGCGGTGCGAATCGGCGCGTCTACCGTGGTGCGCACCAGAGGCATGCCTTCGGCTGCAGGGTCCAGCGTTTCAATGTTGGCCGATCCGGCGATGAAGCCTTGCTGCAGCATCAGCAGGCAATAGATCGCCTCTTGCACGCCAGTGGCGCCCAGCGAATGGCCGGTGAGCGATTTGGTGGACGAGAACCGCGGAATGGCGTCGCCAAACACTGCCTTGATGGCGCGCAGCTCGGGCACGTCGCCCACAGGCGTAGAAGTCCCGTGGGTGTTGATGTAGTCGATAGGTTGGTCCAGCCCCGCAATGGCCTGTTGCATGCAAGCAATGGCGCCTTCGCCTGAGGGGGCCACCATGTCGGCGCCATCAGACGTAGCGCCAAAACCAACCAATTCTCCCAAGATGGTAGCGCCGCGCGCCTGCGCGTGCTCCAGGCTCTCCAACACCACTGCGCCGCCGCCGCCCGAGAGCACAAAACCATCGCGGTTCGCGTCGTAGGCGCGTGAGGCCTTTTCGGGCGTCGCGTTGTAGGCGCTGGACATGGCGCCCATGGCGTCGAACAGCATGCCCATGCCCCACGTGACTTCCTCGCCACCGCCGGCAAACATCACGTCCTGCATGCCCCAGGCAATTTGCTGGGCCGCAGCGCCAATGCAATGCGCCGAAGTGCTGCACGCCGACGTGATGGAGTAGTTGATGCCTTTGATGGCAAAGTTGGTCGAAAGGCAGGCCGACACCGTAGAGCTCATGCAGCGCGTGACCTGGTAGGGCCCGACACGGCGGATGCCCTTGGCTCGCAAAATATCGGCCGATTCGATCTGGTTGCCCGGCGAGCCGCCGCCCGACCCCATGATGAGGCCAGTGCGCGGGTGCGACACCTGTTCGGGCGTGAGACCGGCTTCGGCAATCGCGTTGGCGAGCGAAATATGCGCATACGCCGCGGCGTCGCCCATGAAGCGCAGTTGCTTGCGGTCTATGAGTGCTTCAAGGTCGATCTGGGGCACGCCCGCCACCTGGCTGCGCAGGCCCATTTCGGCGAACTGCGGCATGGCCCGAATGCCCGAGTGACTGCCTCGCAGCGACGCGGTGACCGCAGCCTTGTCGTTGCCAATGCACGAGACGATGCCCGTGCCAGTGATCACCACCCGTTTCATGGAGTCTCTCCTGTCGCTTGGGCAGCCGCAGGCACGTCGTCCTTTTTGAACAGGCCGACACGCAAGTCGTTTGCCACGTAGATTTCCTTGCCGTCGGCCAGCAGGCGTGCGTCGCCAATGGCCATATTGAGCTTGCGCTTGACGACCCGTTTGATGTCGATTTCATAGGTCACGAGCTTCACATCCGGCCCGACTTCACCCGTGAACTTCACCTCGCCCGAGCCCAGTGCCCGCCCCCGGCCCGGCAGGCGCAGCCAAGTGAGATAAAACCCGATGAGCTGCCACATGGCATCCAAACCCAGACAACCGGGCATGACCGGGTCGCCCTGAAAGTGGCAGGAAAAAAACCACAGATCAGGATTGACGTCGAGTTCGGCGACGATTTTCCCCAGACCATGCGCACCGCCCTCACTGTCGATGTGGGTGATGCGATCGAACATCAGCATGGGCGGCAGTGGCAGCCGACCACTGTCTGGCGAAAAGAGTCGGCCCTCGCCAGAGGCGATCAGTTGTTCGTAGGTAAAGGAATCTGCCATGTGAATCGTGCTCCGGGCCTGCGCCTGCAGTACCTTGGTTCGCTAGGGGTACCAGACTGCGCCTGGCATGCTTGCCCCGCGCGCCCCAGCGGCTGACGGGCAGGCGAAAGTACATTTTTAGATGGTTGCGTCTAACCCCGATTGTAGAGAGGCTTTTGCTGCGTTCCCAGCATCCGATTGCGCCGAACCAGCCATGCACCCAGCAAACACGCAGTACCCAAAGCCCACAGAGGCAGCAGGCGCCAGCGCGCTGCCCACCACGCGAAAGGCGTTATGGCGCCGCTGCGCCCCTGCACCTGCGCCAGCAGGACCGCCCGCGAGGCGCGCTCAAGCATATAAGTGACCACGCCGCGGTGGTCAATGACCGCTGTGGCACCCGTGTTGGTAGCCCGCACCATCGGGCGCTCAAATTCCAGGGTGCGCATGCGGCTGATCTGCAGGTGCTGGTCGATAGCGAGCCCGTCGCCGAACCACCCGATATTGCTCAAGTTGAGAAGCACTGTGGGCGCCAGGTCCGCCGCGCGAAACTGGGCAGCAATTTCTTCGCCGAAAAGGTCTTCGTAGCAAATGTTGGGGGCAATGCGCTCGCCGCGCCAGGCAAAGCTCGCCTGGCCCAACGGCCCGCGTTCAAAATCACCTAGAGGAATGTCCAGCAGCTCGGTAAACCAGCGAAAGAGGGGCGGAATGAACTCGCCGAAGGGCACCAAATGGTGCTTGTCGTAACGGTACGGCGCACTCTGGCCCGGTGCAAAACCAAGCACGGAATTGGTGTACCCGGCCTTTAAGTCTCCCAAGGGGATACCAATTAGCGCAGCCTGACCACCCTTGGCATAACGCTGGGCGATGTGATCGAGGTAACCCGGCGGCAGTTGCAGCGGCAGCATAGGCAGCGCCGTCTCGGGTGCAACGACCAAGCTGGCGTCAGCAGCCGTCAGCTGCTCCGCATACCAATGCAACGCCGTGGCCACACCGCTGCCCGGTTGAAACTTCTCGTCTTGCGGGATGTTTCCCTGAAGCAAAGCCAGCGTGAGCGGTGCATGCATTGAGCCGGCATCGGCGGCCCGTTGCGAACGGCCTTGCCACCCATAGACGCCGCCCCAACCCAATGCCAACACCACGACCAGCAGCCAAGCGCGGCTGCTTTGGATGTCGGGCG
>JBQMQB010000281.1:0-3384 GCA_052172715.1 Giesbergeria sp.
CCAACGCGCACGAAGACCTGTTGGCAGTAGTCGTAATACGCGCGGTTGAGTTTGCGGTTGAACCAGAACAGCTTGTCGTCCTGTAAGTCGAGAATCGAGACGCGCCGCTTGCGGGCGGCCGGGTGGTTCGATGCGATGCATGCCACCATGGGGTCGTCGCACAGGTGTTCAACCGTCAAACCATCGGTGTGCGACGGTAGGCCTATGACCGCGACATCGAGCACGCCCTGATTGAGGTCGCGAATTGAGCATGCAGATATTTGGCGCTTCACGTTCACCCGAGCTCCCGGGAACCGTTGCTCGAAAGCGGCGCCAATCCAGGCGAACACGCTGGCGTCGATCACCGTCGTGATGCCCAAAGTGATTGCAGTCTTGTTGCGCTCGCTTTGCGGTTTGAAACGTGTCAAGACCTGCTCCGACGCTCGCAACAACGACCGGGCATCGGCCAGAAATTCATTGCCTGCCTCTGTTAGGCGAACCCCTTGCCGATCACGGTCAAACAGCCTTGTTCCAAGCGATTCTTCAAGCATTTTGATTTGTCGACTTAGCGGCGGCTGGGTAATGAACAAGCGCTCGGCCGCGCGCCGAAAGCTCAGCTCCTCGGCCACTGCGATGAAGTACTTCAATTGTCGAAACTTGACTTGATCGCCCAACTCGAACCTCCAGTCCATTAATTGATACCGCAAAGGTATCAGCAAAAAGAGCATTGGTCGAAGAATGCAATGAACGCTACGGTTGCAGGCATGCCAAACGCCACAACAGCTACTGACAGCGCCACCTATCGCAGCGGGCTCGATTGCCTGTGCCACATCGAAGCCACACAGCAACCTTCCATCATCGAGGGGCTGGCGCAGACGGCGCCAGAGCTTGCTGAACTGGCGATCAGCTTTGTCTACGGCCAAATTTACTCACGCCCACACCTGACCTTGCCACAGCGGCAGCTGATCACCGTGGCCGCGCTGGCGGCCCTTGGGAATGCCCGGCCGCAACTGAAATTTCACATTGCTGGTGCTCTCAACGTGGGTTGCAGCAGCACTGAAATCGTCGAACTCATGGTGCATCTGGTGGTGTATGCCGGATTCCCGGTGGGTTTGAATGGCGTGTTTGCAGCGCAGGAGGTGTTTCAAGAGCGCGGCACCGTTCCCGCTCGAAGTCCAAAACCAACGCGCACGAAGAACTGCCCTCAGGATGCTCGCTTTCGCGCGGGCTGGGACGCACTCTTGCGCATCGACGGACACGCAGGTGAGCAAGTTATTGCCTCGTTGGCGAACGTGGCGCCCGACCTGGGCCAGTTCATCATCGAATTTGGATTTGGCGACATCTATACCCGCCCCGGCCTAAGCTTGGTCCAGCGGGAGCTGATCACCGTAGCAGCGCTGGCCGCTCTGGGAACCGCGACTCTGCAGCTCAGGGTGCATATGCACGGTCTGCTAAATGTGGGCGGCACACGTGAACAGCTCATTGAGACCCTGATCCATATCGCTGCGTATGCCGGGTTTCCGGCGGCCATCAACGCAATGCTGACCGCCAAGGATGTCTTTGCCGAACGTGAGCGTGAGTGATCGACGGCGCAGGCGGCCTCTTCGAAGCCGTCTTCACGATTTGTCTCTGCCGTGAGCCGGTTCAGGCTGAACGTGGCAGATACCGCGCAAGTCCCATTTCTAAAACTCGATGCGCCTGCGTGGTCGCAGCAAACCTGAAGCGCCACTATGCAAACCTCACCTCGCACCGCCATCGTTCTTACAGTCTTCGCAACCCTGTTCTGGGGCGCAAACTTCAGCGCCGGCAAGCAGGCCCTTTCAAGCATGCCTCCGTGGACCGTGTCTGCGGAGCGATTTGTGATCGCCGCCGCAATCATCCTGCTCTATCTTGCGGCGACGAGGGGCATCCGATGGGGGGTGCTGCACCGCAACGGTCTGGCCTTCGTGGCGCTCGGAGTCATCGGTGTTGCGGGGTTTAACGGGGCCTTGTTCGTAGGTCTCCAGACATCGCAACCGGTGACGGCTGCGTTGATCATGGCGACCACGCCGCTGTCGGCAAGCCTGGTTGAAGCCATGCTGTATCGGCGCTGGCCCTCGGCTATTGGGCTGGCTGGCGCTGCTGTGAGCCTTGTTGGCGTGGGCCTTGTCCTGACCAATGGCGCACTGCTGCATGGCGGCGCCGTCACGTTTGCGGCAGGCGATCCTGTGATCTTGCTCGGTAGCTTGTGCTGGGCTGTCTATACCGTGGGGTGCCGTGTCTATGTCAAGGACGCAACGCCGCTCGAAACCACTGCGTGGACGATTGCCTTCGGAACGCTTGCGCTGCTCGGCTTTGCCCTGGTTTTCGAACATCCCGTGGCTGCAATGCGCACGGGCAGTATGGCAAGCCACCTTGCGATTGTCTTCATGGGTATTGCCGGGTCGGTGTTGGCGTACCTGTTCTGGACCGTCGGCATTGCAGTCCGCGGGCCGGCACAGACCGCCCTGTACTTCAACTTTGTGCCGGTCTTTGCGCTGCTGATTTCCATCGTTCAAGGCGCAGACCCGGGTGTCTACCGTGTCATGGGTGTTGGCGTCACGATTGTCGGCGTGGTGTTGGGGAGCGGTGCCTTTGCTTTTGGTATGCCCGCCTTGATCAAGACGACGTGGCCAGACTGAAAAATCAACGCAGGGCCAGTGAACCAGAACCACTACCCAACTTGAATACGCTCACCGCCTGCGCCAGGTTGGCAGCCTGCGATTGCATGGAGGCCGCAGCCGCAGCCGCCTGTTCAACCAGCGCAGCGTTTTGTTGAGTGGTCGTGTCCATTTGCGACACGGCTTCGTTGATTTGGCTGATGCCCATGGTCTGCGCCTCGCTGGCGGACTGGATGTCGCCCATAGTGCCGGTGACTTTGCTCACGCTGTCCACAATTTCGATCATCGTGGCACCTGCCTCATCGACTAGCTTGGTGCCAATGCCGACGTTGCGAACCGACTCATCTATTAATGCCTTGATCTCTTTGGCCGCTGCGGCAGAGCGACCAGCTAGGCTGCGCACTTCACTGGCCACTACCGCAAAACCACGGCCCTGTTCACCTGCGCGGGCAGCTTCTACAGCGGCGTTGAGCGCCAAAATGTTGGTCTGAAATGCAATGCCGTCAATCACGCTAATGATGTCCACAATTTTGCGGGAAGACTGGTTGATGGCACCCATGGTTTTGACGACCTGCGCCACCACTGCACCCCCTTTTGAAGCTACCTCGGCAGCGGTGCCCACCATGCGATTGGCCATCTGGGCATTTTCAGCGTTTTGCCGCACCGTGCCTGTCATGTCTTGCATGGATGCTGCCGTCTCTTGTAGCGAGCTTGCCTGTGTTTCTGTGCGCGTAGAGAGATCCATGTTGCCGCTGGCAATTTCGTT
>JBQMQB010000282.1:0-3383 GCA_052172715.1 Giesbergeria sp.
GCGCCCTCTTCCTCCAAAATTTTGAGATGCGCCAGCAGACTTGGCAGTGCCTCGGCTTCGTTAAGCACCGGCACCACGATGGAGATGTGCACCGCCATGCGCCTCAACCCCGCCGCCACGCGTGGTAGCGGGCGGCCAGTGCCAGCAGACGTTCGGGCGCGTGCGAGCGCTTCCATTCGCCAGCGGCGTATTTGCTGGCTTCCGAAAACGTGGGATAGACGTGGATGGTGCCCAGAATCTTGTTCAAACCCAGGCCGTGCTTCATGGCCAGCACCCATTCGGGCAGCATCTCGGATGCATGCTCGCCGACGATGGTGACGCCAAGGATGGTGTCCTTGCCCGGCACCGTGAGCACTTTGACGAAGCCTTGCTCGGCCCCGTCGGCCCCATCCGCAATCGCGCGGTCCAAGTCGTCGAGGGCGTAGCGCGTGACTTCATGTGCCACGCCCTGCTCGCGCGCCTCCTGCTCGTTGATGCCGACGCGCGCCACTTCGGGTGCGGTGAAGGTCGCCCAGGGAATGGCTGAGGCGTCGACCTTGAAGCGCCAGAACTGACCGAACAAGGCGTTGACCGCCGCGTACCAGGCCTGGTGGCTGGCGGTGTGGGTGAACTGCCAAGGCCCGGCGACATCGCCCGCCGCATAAATATTGGGGTGCAGGGTTTCGAGGTAATCGTTGGTGGTGACGGTTCGCTTGGTGGGAATGCCCAACTCCTCCAGCCCGTAGCCTTCCAGCCGCGCCGCGCGCCCGACGGCGCACAGCAGCATGTCGTACTCCACGCGCCGCTCGGTGCCGCCCTGCTCCACCACCAGGAATTTGTGCATGCCGGCCTCGGTGCGCTCGGTCTCGCAGCGCAGCGCCTTGTGACTGGTGAGCACCGCAACGCCGTCGCGCTCCAGTGCCGCAGTTACCGCAGCGGCGGCATCTTGGTCTTCGCGCGCCATCAGGCGCTCACCCATTTCCACCTGCGTGACATGTGAGCCCAGACGCGCAAAGCTTTGCGCCAGCTCGCAACCAATGGGGCCGCCGCCCAGCACCACCAAGCGCCGGGGTGGCGCGTCCATATCCGCCAGCGTGTCCCACAAGGTATCGCTGGTGACATAACCGGCGTCCTCCAGACCCGGCAAGGGCGGCACCACCGGCCGGGCCCCGGCGGCGATGACGATGCTGCGCGTAGTGATGCGGCGCGTTTCGCCATCTTGTGAAGTGACTTCCACCGTCCATGGGTCCACGATGCGCGCGTGGCCCATGCGCACATCCACGCCCAGCGCGGTGTAGCGCTCGGCGCTGTCGTGTGGCTCGATGCGGCGAATGACGCCTTGAATGCGCCGCATCAGTTCCCGAAACTGCACCACAGGCGCGGCAGATTGCAGGCCAAAGTTATCCGCGTGGCGCATGCCGTGCGCCAGCTTGGCACTGCGAATCAAGGCCTTGCTGGGCACGCAGCCGTAGTTCAGGCAGTCGCCGCCGAGCTTGTGGGCTTCTACCAAGGTGACTTTGGCGCGCACGGTGGCGGCAATGTAGGCCGCGACCAGCCCGGCTGCGCCGCCGCCAATGACGATGAGGTTGCGGTCAAACGTGCTGGGTTTGGTCCAGGCGCCTTGGGCGCGCCGCTGCTGCCAAACCGCCAAGGCTTTTTTCGCCAACAGGGGGAATACGCCCAGCAGGGCGAACGAGGCCAGCAGCATGGGCGAAGACACGTCGCGCAAGCGCTCGATGTTGGCGAGCTGTGTGCCGGCATTCACGAACACCCAGGTCCCCGCCAGCATGCCGAGCTGACTGACCCAATAGAAAGTGGTGCTGCGCAGCGGCGTAAGCCCCATCAACAGGTTCACGACAAAGAAGGGAAACACTGGCAGCAGCCGCAGCGTGAACAAGTAGAACGCGCCCTCTTTTTCAATGCCTTCGTTGATGGTTTTGAGGCGCGCGCCAAAGCGCTGCTGGACCCAATCGCGCAGCAAATAGCGCGATACCCAAAAGGCCAGCGTGGCGCCCACGGTGGAGGCAAACGACACCAGCAGCAATCCCCAACCCAGGCCAAACAAGGCGCCGGCGGCCAAGGTCATAAGCGTGGCGCCGGGCAAAGAGAGCGCGACAACCGCCACGTACAGCCCGAAAAACGCCGCCGTAGTGCGCAGAGGGAACGCGTCGCGCCACTGGGTGAATTGGCCCAAGCCGCTCTTGAGCGCCTCCAGGCTCAAGTAGCGCTGCAACCCGAGCCCAAAAAACGCCGCCACCGCCAGCAGCAGCACGCCCAGGAGCAAGAGCCTTTTCATGGGATGGCCGAACAGGCGCTAGCCGTGCAGTGCGCCGCCACAGCTGCTGCCCTGGCCGGCGGTACACCCATAGCAGTGATCGCCGACGCGAATGCGCTGGCCGCGCGGGTCGGTGCGCAGCATCTCGCGCAAGTGGGACCGTCCCGCCATGCGGGGCGTGTCGCCCGGCTGCAGGTCCATGCCAAGTTGCTGGTTGAAGTCGCAGTCGTACAAGTAGCCTTGCCAATCGACGCTGATTTGGCTGCGGCACATCACGCCTTCCAGGTTTTCAGCCTGGTAGCTGTCTTTCAGCAATTGCATATAGCTGTTGAATTGGCCTTTGGAAATCAGCATGGAGCCAAAGCGTTTGATGGGCATGTTGGCCAGGGTGTAGAGCTCGTTGAACACAATGCCAAAGTGCTGGAGCAGCTCGCGCTTGTAGTCCGCCTGCAACTGGCCCTGTTCGGGCGGCAGACTAGGCCCCTGGGGGTTGTAGACGAGGTTCAGCAGCAGCCCCTCACCGGCTGCAGCCGGTTTTCCATACCCCAGCGCATTGAGCGCCTGCAGACCGGCGATGCTTTTGTCAAACGTGCCCTTGCCGCGCTGGCGGTCGACGTTTTCCAGGGAATAGCAGGGCATGGACGCCACCACTTCCACGCGGTGCTCGGCCAAAAATTGCGCCAGGTCTTCCTGGCCCGGCTCAAACAAAATCGTGAGGTTGCAGCGGTTGATGACGTGCACGCCCAAGTCGCGTGCACCCTTGACCAAGTCGCGAAAGCGCTGGTGCAGCTCGGGCGCGCCGCCGGTCAGGTCCAGCGTCTGCACCTCCTGCGCTTCCAGCACCTGCAGCACCAGCTCAATGTTGGCGTCGTCCATCATCTCGGTGCGGTTGGGGCCCGCATCGACATGGCAGTGCTGGCAGGTCTGGTTGCACTTGTAGCCCAGGTTCACTTGCAGCGTGGTGAGGCTGGCGCGGTGGATGGCAGGGAACTCTGTGGCTTGCAGCAGTGGCAGGGTGGCGTGCATAAGGTGACGTGAAGTGAGGAACGGTAGCAGGCGTGCGATGGCCAATACTCGCTCAGTTCAACAAGAAAAATTGGGCTGCGCACATGCAGGACACTTCTTAGTT
>JBQMQB010000283.1:0-3379 GCA_052172715.1 Giesbergeria sp.
GTGAGCATGTAGGCGCGCTCGCCATGAGCGAGCCTGGCGCCGGTTCGGACGTGATAAGCATGAAGCTCAAGGCCGAAGACAAAGGCGGCTACTACCTGCTCAATGGCAGCAAGATGTGGATCACCAACGGCCCCGACGCCGACACGCTGGTCGTCTACGCCAAAAGCGAGCCCGAACTGGGTGCACGCGGTGTCACCGCCTTCCTGATCGAGAAGGGCATGAAAGGGTTTTCCATCGCGCAAAAGCTCGACAAACTGGGCATGCGCGGCAGCCACACTGGCGAGTTGGTGTTCCAGAACGTGGAAGTACCAGCCGAGAATATTCTTGGTGGCCTCAACATGGGCGCCAAGGTGCTGATGAGCGGGCTTGACTACGAGCGCGCGGTGCTCACCGGTGGCCCACTGGGCATCATGCAGTCGGTCATGGACAACGTCATTCCCTACATCCACGACCGCAAGCAGTTCGGGCAAAGCATTGGTGAGTTCCAGCTCATTCAGGGCAAGGTCGCCGACATGTACACCGTGTTGCAGGCCGGTCGCTCGTTTGCCTACACGGTGGCCAAGAACCTCGACATGCTGGGCACCGACCACGTGCGCCAGGTTCGCAAAGACTGCGCCAGTGTCATCCTGTGGTGCGCCGAAAAGGCGACGTGGATGGCCGGTGAGGGCGTCCAGATCTTTGGTGGCAATGGCTACATCAATGAATACCCGCTGGGCCGCTTGTGGCGTGACGCCAAACTGTATGAGATCGGCGCTGGTACCAGTGAAATCCGCCGCATGCTGATCGGCCGGGAGCTGTTTGCAGAAACTTGCTAATGTCTCTACTTACCAAGGATTGCGCATGACGACCGATTCCATACAGGAGCTTTTTGTACACAACCGTGCCTGGGCCGCACGAATGGAAAAGGAGCGCCCAGGCTTCTTTACCCATCTCATGGAGCAGCAAAAGCCGCGCTACATGTGGATCGGTTGCTCGGACAGCCGCGTTCCCGCCAACCAGATTACGGGGCTGGAGCCCGGTGAAGTGTTCGTGCACCGCAACATCGCCAACGTGGTAGTGCCCACCGACCTCAACTGCCTCTCGACCATTCAGTTCGCGGTGGACCAGTTGAAGGTCGAGCACGTGATGGTGGTGGGCCACTATGGCTGTGGTGGCGTCGGGGCTGCGCTGGAGGACCAGCGCGTCGGCCTTTCGGACAATTGGATCCGCCATGTCAAGGATGTGCGTGATCGGCATCGCGAGTTGCTGGCGGCCCTGGCACCGCAGTGGCGTCTGGATGCACTGTGCGAACTCAACGTCATCGAGCAGGTGCTCAACGTGGCACAAACCACCGTCATCCAGGATGCGTGGGCCAGCGGCCAGCAAGTCACGCTCAATGGTTGGTGTTACGGCCTGAAGGACGGGCTGATCAACGATCTGCACATCACTGTAAATGGAAATTCGGGGTTGGACGAGCTCTACCGTGCAGCCGTTGCCGGTGTAGTAGCCGACCGGCGCGAAGGGGCGGAATGAACACGCGATTGGGGCAGAGGGTGTCGCGCGTTTCTTAGCCTTCGCGCAAAATTCTTCTGGCCCTTAGCCCTGCTCTTCATCTGTCCATGTTTCCTCAGCGCCTTGATTCCCCGCTTGCCTACGGCATCGCGAAGGCGATGGTGGACGGCTTCAACCGCCACTACCGGCTGTTTCGGACCGAATCGGCGCGTGCCCAGCACCGTTTTGAAACGGCAGACTGGCACGACCAGCAGCGAGCCCAGCGCGAACGCATTGAGTTCTATGACCTGCGCGTGAAGGAATGCGTGAAGCGCCTGGAAAAGGAATTTGCCGCCGGTAAGCTGCCCATGGACGTGTGGCACGAGATCAAGCTGCACTACATCGGGCTGCTGGTCGAACACCACCAGCCGGAGCTGGCCGAGACCTTCTTCAACTCGGTTACCACCAAGATCCTGCACCGCACGCACTTTCACAACAACTTTATCTTCGTGCGCCCAGCCATGAGCACGGAGTACCTTGAGAACGACGATTTCGAGGGGCGGCCCACCTACTACGCCTATTACCCGACCAGCGCGACGCTGCGCGAAACCTTGCTGCGCATCGTCGAGGCCTACCCGCTGCAGCGCGAGTACGCCGATCTTGAGCGCGATGTAGACCATGTGCTCCAGGCGTTGCAGACTCGGCTGCACCAGGTCAAACTGCGAGCCAACTTCCAGATTCAGGTGCTCTCCAGCCTGTTCTACCGCAACAAGGGCGCCTACCTAGTTGGCAAAATCATCAACGGCTACAACGAAGTGCCGTTTGCCCTGCCCATATTGCACAACACCGAAGGCAAGCTGTTCATCGACGCAGCGCTGTTTGGCGAGGACGACCTGCAAATGCTGTTCAGCTTTGCCCGCGCCTACTTCATGGTGGACATGGAAATCCCCAGCGCCTACGTGCAGTTTTTGCGCAGCCTCATGCCAAGAAAACCGCGCGCCGAGCTCTACAACGCGCTGGGCTTGGCCAAGCAGGGCAAGACGCTGTTTTACCGCGATTTCCTCTACCACCTCAAGCACTCAACCGACAAGTTCCGGATCGCCCCCGGCATCAAGGGCATGGTGATGCTGGTGTTTGATCTGCCCAGTTTTCCCTTTGTGTTCAAGCTCATCAAGGACTACTACCCGCCGCAGAAGGAAACCACGCGCGAGCAAATCAAGGGCAAATACTGGCTGGTCAAACAGCACGACCGCGTGGGCCGCATGGCCGATACGCTGGAGTACAGCGAGGTAGCTTTCCCGCGCGAGCGCTTTGACGACGAGCTGATTGCCGAAATCGAAAAGTTCGCCCCCAGCCAGCTGGAGATCAGCGACCGCGATGGCGACGGCAATATGGAGGTCATCATCAAGCACCTCTATATCGAGCGGCGCATGATTCCGCTCAACCTTTATCTGCAGGAAGCCTTTGACGCCGACCTGCAGGACGCACGCGCGCGCCAGCAGATGGAGCACGCCGTCATCGACTACGGCAACGCCATCAAAGACCTGGTCTCGGCCAACATCTTCCCCGGCGACATGCTCTGGAAGAACTTTGGCATCACGCGCAACGGCAAGGTCGTGTTCTACGACTACGACGAAATTGAATACATCACCGACTGCAACTTCCGCCGCGTGCCAGAGCCGCGCAACGAAGAAGAAGAAATGAGCGGCGAAGTTTGGTACACGGTCCGCCCGCACGACGTGTTTCCTGAAACTTTCGGTCCCTTTTTGCTCGGCAACGATGCCGTGCGCGAAGTTTTCATGCAGCACCACGCCGACTTGCTCGGCGCCGAGTTCTGGCAATCGCACAAAGAACGCATCCTGGCGGGCCATGTCTACGACGTGTTCCCGTACGACGCCGGAAAACGTTT
>JBQMQB010000284.1:0-1795 GCA_052172715.1 Giesbergeria sp.
TTTTCACCACACAGAGGGACACCGCATGGCACAGCAGTTTCTGGAAATGCCCGACCAGCAGGGCTACTTTGGCGAATACGGCGGGCAGATTCTCCCGCCCGATCTCAAGGCCGTGATGGACGATATCAATGTGGCTTATGAGGAGGTCCGCAAAACGGCGGCTTTCCAGGACGAGCTGACCGATCTGTACGCGCATTACGTCGGCCGACCGAGCCCGATTTTTTATGCCAAGCGCCTGTCCGATCGCCAGGGCGGCGCGCACATCCACTTGAAGCGTGAAGACCTCAACCACACCGGCGCGCACAAGATCAACCATTGCCTGGGCGAGGCGCTGCTGGCCAAGCACATGGGCAAGACCAAGGTGCTGGCCGAGACGGGCGCGGGCCAGCACGGTGTCGCGCTGGCGTCGGCCTGCGCGCTGGTGGGCATCGATTGCGAAATCCACATGGGCGAGATCGACATCGCCAAGGAGCACCCCAACGTCACCAAGATGAAAATTCTGGGCGCCACGCTGGTGCCCGTGACGCGCGGCACCCGCACGCTCAAGGACGCGGTAGACAGCGCGTTTGAGGAGTACATGAAAGACCCGGTCAATTTCTTCTATGCCATCGGCTCGGTCGTGGGCCCGCACCCGTTCCCGAAGATGGTGCGCGATTTCCAGAGCATCGTTGGGCGCGAAGCGCGGGCGCAGTTCTTGGCGCAGCACAAGCGTCTGCCCGATGTGGTGACCGCTTGCGTGGGCGGTGGCTCGAACGCCATGGGAATCTTCACGGAATTCCTGCCCGATGCAGACGTGCAATTGGTGGGTGTTGAGCCCGCCGGGCGTGGCTTGGACACGCCCGATCACGCCGCCACTATGACGCTGGGCACCAAGGGCGCCATCCACGGTTTCATTTGCTACAACCTGCAGGACGAGCACGGCGAGCCGCTGCCGGTGTACTCGATTGCCTCGGGCCTGGACTACCCCGGCGTGGGCCCGCAGCACTGCTATCTAAAAGACGTGGGCCGCGTGCGCTACGAAGCCGTGACAGATGACGAGTGCCTGGACGCCTTCATGACGCTCTCGCGCACCGAGGGCATCATCCCCGCGCTGGAGAGTGCCCACGCTGTGGCCTATGCCATGAAGCTGGCGAAAACCATGTCGCCCGAGCAGAACATTCTGGTCAACCTCTCGGGTCGAGGCGACAAGGACGCGGATTTCGTGGCGCAGCATTTGGGGCTCTAAATATTGAGCAAAATTTGGCTCTAGCGCTTATCTAGTAAGCGATGTCAGCTACGTTATAGATAGCGTAACTGACGCTCTGCGCGCCAGCAGCATCGCATCGCCATAGCTGAAGAATCGGTACTGCTCCTCCACCGCGTGCTGGTACAGCGCCATCATCCGCTCGTAGCCGGCAAAGGCGCTCACCAGCATCATCAAGGTGCTTTTGGGCAGGTGGAAGTTGGTGACCAGCAAATTCACCACCTGGAAGGCAAAGCCCGGCGTGATGAAGATGCGGGTCTCGGCCTCGGTGTGCCCGCTTTGCGCCCAGGATTCGAGCGTGCGCACCGTCGTCGTGCCCACGGCCACCACACGCCCGCCGCGTTGGCGGCAACGCTCTAGCGCGGCCAGCGTGGCGGGCGGGATGCTGTACCACTCGGCGTGCATGCGGTGCTCGGCAAGGTTTTCGGTCTTCACCGGTTGGAAGGTGCCTGCGCCCACATGCAGCGTGACGCTGGCGCGCTCGATGCCGCGTGCCTCCAGGTCAGCCAGCACGGCTTCGTCGAAGTGCAGGGCGGCCGTGGGTGCCGCCAC
>JBQMQB010000284.1:1895-3341 GCA_052172715.1 Giesbergeria sp.
GTGTCGTTGAACACCAGCAGGTCGCCTGCGCGCAGCAACGCTGGCAATTCGCGGAAGATTCGGTCGGTGGGGGGCTCGCCGCGGCCATCGAGCAGGCGCGAGCTGCTGCGCTCGGGGGTTGGGTGCTGAGCGATGCGCTCGGGGGGTAGGTCGAAATCGAAATCGCTGAGGGTGTAGGTGCGCGGGGTGGCGCCAGGGGGGGTAAGCTTCATGCGATCGGGTGCAAGATGGGCCTGTTCGGGCCAAATCTGGGGAAAGTACGGGGGAATACCGTGCATTGTGTCAAACCATAGAGGCCCAGTGAGCGTAAGCTGTTAGATCGCCGCTTTGAAAGATCGCAGGAATGGACGCATTCGTTTGGGATCAAAATTTCATCACTGGCGTGGAAGAGCTTGACGCCCAGCACCACGTGCTGGTCGACCTGTTCAACGAGCTGAGTGAAACTTTCTACAGCACCGATCTGAACTGTGATGCGGTACTGGTAGACACGTTCGCCCGCTTGCTGGCCTATACCAAAACCCATTTTCACGACGAAGAAATGCTGATGCGCGATGTGGGCATTGACATGCGCCACCGCAAGTCGCATGCCATGCTGCACGCGCAGTTTGTTGAGCAAATCAATGCCACCTGGTCGGTGCGCCACGCGCTGCCCAATGCGGCGGAATCCATCATGGGGTTTCTCACCACTTGGCTGGGACTGCATATTCTCGGAACCGACCAAGCACTGGCGCGACAGGTCGTGGCGATTGCTGCCGGCGACAGCCCGCAGACCGCCTGGGAGCGCGAAATCGATGCAGGAGCAAGCAACAGCCAGCAGGCGCTGTTGAAAATGATTGCGCAGCTCTACCACGTGCTGTCCGGGCAGAACGCCTCCCTCATCGAGGCCAACCGGCATTTGGAGCAGCGGGTCGCTGAGCGCACGCAGGAATTGGCGCGCAGCAACGAAGAATTGCGCAATGCCAACTTGCAGCTTGAAGCCTTTTCCCGCACCGACGGCCTGCTCGGTGTTGCCAACAGGGCGTATTTTGAGGAGCGCATAGCCCAGGCCAGCGCAAGCGCGTTCCGCCGCGAACAGCCGCTGGGCCTGCTGATGATCGATGTGGACCATTTCAAGGAGTTCAACGACCTGCACGGCCACCCTGCGGGCGACGCCTGTCTGCAGGCCGTGGCGCAGGCGGTACAGAAAAGCATGGTGCGCACCACCGATTTGGTGGCGCGCTACGGCGGCGAGGAGCTCGCCGTCATCCTCCCTGACACCGATGTGGCTGGCGCCGCCGTGGTGGCCGCGCACGTGGTGGCACAGGTGGCGGCACTGGACGTGGCGCATGGCGGCTCGGATGCGGCGCCGCATGTCACGGTCAGTGTGGGTGTGGCGGCGCACGTGCCATCGACCAAAGACAGCAGCGCCAAGTTGGTTCAGGAGGCCGATGCCGCCCTGTACCAGGC
>JBQMQB010000285.1:0-3331 GCA_052172715.1 Giesbergeria sp.
GCACCGGCCCCGGACGGCGGCGGCTTGCTCGGCGGGCTCAACGACGTGCTGTTTGGCAGTACCGGTCCGCGCGGCGCCAAGCGCGATGGCTTGGCGCAGACCATGGCCAAATCGGCCGTGCGCACCATGGGCACCAGCCTGGGACGGGAAATTTTGCGCGGCGTGCTGGGCAGCGTATTTGGCGGGCGCAAACGCTAAGTGACCGGCGAAAATTACTATCTTTATGATAGCTACTAGCGCTTATTGATAAAGCGATTGAGGCACATTTCATGCATATTTATTCTGTCTGCCACCTGTTTGCCCGGAGCGCAGCATGAGCTGGCCCCAGCTGGACCTGCCCACGGCGCAAGACGTGCACGCCGCCGCCGAACGCCTGCATGGCATCGCGCACCGCACACCGGTGCTGCGCTCAAGCACGGCGGACGAAATGCTCGGTGCGCAGGTGTTCTTCAAGTGTGAAAACCTGCAGCGCAGCGGCTCGTTCAAGTTCCGCGGCGCCTACAACGCGCTGGCGCAGCTTCCCCCTGAGCAGCGCGAGCGCGGCGTGCTCACCTTCTCGGCCGGCAACCACGCGCAGGCGCTGGCGCTGGCGGCCCGCATGCTGGACATCCCGGCCTTGGTCGTCATGCCACACGACGCGCCCACCTCCAAGATGGCGGCAACCCGCGCTTACGGTGCCCAGGTTGTCACCTACGACCCGCTCACCGAAGACCGCGAAGCCATCAGCCACAAACTGTCGCAAGAGCGCGGCATGGCGCTGGTGGCACCGTCTGACTATTTCGACGTCATTGCGGGCCAGGGCACGGCCGCGCTGGAGCTGATCGAAGAGGTGCCGCGCCTTGATGCGCTCTTCGTCGGCGTGGGCGGTGGCGGCCTGCTGGCCGGCAGCCTACTCGCCACCAAGGCGGCGCTGCCGCTGTGCCGCGTGTATGGCGTAGAGCCTGAGGTCGCCAACGACGGCCAGCAATCGCTCGCCAAGGGCGAGATTGTGGAGATCGAATGGCCGCGCAGCACCATTGCCGATGGCGCACGGGCCACGGCACTGGCGCCGCGGGCTTTTGACATCATCCAGCAAGGGGCGGAGGGCATCGTCACCGCCAGCGACCTGCAGTTGATGCAGACCATGCGTTTTTTTGCCGAGCGCATGAAAATCGTCGTCGAACCCACCGGAGCTCTGGCGCTGGCCGGCGCACTGCACGGCGGCTGCGACATTCGCGGCACGCGCGTGGGCGTCATCGTCAGCGGCGGCAACGTCGATCTGGCGCGCTACGCCCGCTTTCTCGCAGATTGAATGAACACCCCCCTGAGTCGCTTCGCGCCTTCCCCCCTCCCATATCCCATGAGCACCGTCCACCTTATCGACCACCCCTTGGTTCAGCACAAGCTGACCCTGATGCGCCGCAAAGACGCCAGCACCAACAGCTTTCGCCGCCTGCTGGGTGAACTCTCAACGCTCATGGCCTACGAGGTCACGCGCGACATGCCGCTGCAAGACATCGAGATTGAAACGCCGCTGGAGACCATGACCGGCAAGGTTATCGACGGAAAAAAACTCGTATTGGTGTCTATCCTGCGCGCAGGCAATGGGTTCCTGGACGGCATGCTCAATGTGGTGCCTGGCGCGCGCGTAGGCCACATCGGCCTGTACCGCGACCCGGCCACGCTGCAGCCGGTCGAGTACTACTTCAAAATGCCGTCCGAGATGCAGGAGCGCGACATCATCGTGGTCGACCCCATGCTGGCCACTGGCAACTCAGCCGCAGCAGCCGTGGCGCGGCTCAAGCAGATGCACCCCAAATCCATCAAGTTTGTCTGCCTGCTGGCCGCGCCCGAAGGCATTGCGACCCTACAAAAGGCGCACCCCGATGTGCCCATCTACACAGCCGCGATTGACCGCGAACTGAACGACCACGGCTACATCTTGCCGGGCCTGGGCGATGCAGGCGACCGGATTTTTGGTACCAAATAGGCGCTCGCAAAACCGCACTGCACGGCGCTCACAGCCAACGGCGCCAGAATGGTTGTTGCTTGCGAATCGCCGCCTGTGCAGTTTCAACACCGTTTTTGCTGTCGCTGAGCAATTTTTCGCTGTCTTCTTTGGGGTCGTGCACCGCTACGGCGCGCTCGAACACCGGCAGCGCTGTTTGCGGTTCGTCTGCGGTCATAAAGCACTCGCCTAAGCGCAAGAGCGCCCAGGTATCGCCTACCCGCATCAGATCGTCCCGTATGACGCCCATCCGCACCAGGCAATCGTCCGGCTTGTGCGGGTGCAGGTAGTTGAGCAGTGCCGCTTCGCTGCCCAAAAGGTCTGACAGCTTATTGCCGTCGTCTGTGCCCAGCCCTTGCCGAGACTGGCGCAGACGATCAAGCCAAATTTGAATCTCGGCGCTGCGCCCCATGTGCTGCAAAGCCCAAGCCAAGCTACCAAAGTACGAACCGGGTTGGTGGCTGCTGTAGCCATGTTCAAGCGAAAAATGCCACAATTTTTCGGCGACTTCCATGTACTCGGGGTAGCAACCAAGTCGGTACTGGCAGCGCATCGCGCCTTCCAGAAGCTCGGCAAACGGGCTGGCGTCGAAGCCTTTCGTGTTCAGCTCCAGCGCCTGCTGGTACTGCTCGGCGGCAAAGTAGCGTGCAGCAAGGTTGCAGCAGTTCATGGCGTAGACGTGGACGTCAGCGTCACGCACATTGCCTTCACCTGTGGAGAAAAAGGCTTCGAAGCGCAGCATGGCGCGCTCGTAGTACCGGGTCGAGAGTGATTTCAGGGCCTCGCTCGGAAAGCTGGCCCGCTCATCGGCGGAAAGTTCCAGCTGCTCCATGATGTCATCGCCGTCACCCAGCGAGACGCCAAGCCCATAGCACCACTGCCCGGCCCCGGCCTCTACAAAGCGTTGACTCAAGGCAGCGCCAACGCCCAGCACCCGAATGCGCGTGAGCCATACAGCTATCGCCTCGTCGTGGTTGGCCAGCTCTGGCGCATCCAGCAGGCGCTCATACTTGGGCAAGGCCTCAGCAAATTTTTCTTGGCTGTACAGATCCCGCGCTTCCAGCAAGTCCACCGCTGGGTGGTTGGGAAGCAGCACCCGCGCACGGCTCAGAAAGCCCTGCTTTGCCACTTCAATCGTGTCGTAACCAAATTCTCGCACCACGTCTGCATGGCGATCGTCGTCGTAGGCTGCAGCCGCCAAAACCAGGGTCCACAGCCCAGCATGGTCGGTGCCGGTCTGCAGTTGCTGCTTGGCCAGGTCAATGCCTCGTCGCCCAGATTCATCGCGCTCGTGCCAGCAAGACTCCAGTGCAAGCTTGGCGACTTCAGCTTCCTGGCCGGCAC
>JBQMQB010000286.1:0-3320 GCA_052172715.1 Giesbergeria sp.
GCACCGTCGCTGCACCGCAGCAGGCTCTGGAAGCGGCGGCGCAGGTGGCGCAGGCGGCGGGCTATCCGGCCTACATCTTGAGCGACGCGTTGGAAGGTGAGGCGCGTGACATGGGTACCGTGCTCGCCGGTATTGCGCGCCAAGTGGCCGAGCGCAGCCAACCGTTCGCGTCGCCCTGTGTGCTGCTCTCAGGCGGCGAGAGCACGGTGACCGTGCGTGGCACGGGGCGCGGCGGACGCAATGTGGAATGCCTGCTGGCCTGCGCCATTGCCTTGGCGGGCCATCCGCGTATCCATGGTCTGGCTGCGGATACCGATGGTGTGGACGGCCAGGAAGAAATTGCCGGAGCTTGGCTGGCCCCAGACACTTTGGCGCGTGCCTGGGCGCTGGGCATGAACCCGCGCACCAGCTTGGCCGACAACGACGGCCACAGTTTCTTTTGCGCGCTGGGCGATGCTGTGCTGACCGGCCCCACGCGCACGAATGTGAACGATTTTCGAGCTTTGCTGGTTCAGAGTTGACCGAGTGACGACTTTGTATGAAAAAACCGTACGTTGAGGCTGCTTAGGGCGCAAAGTTCCTACGGGTAAACCAAGGGTTAAATAGTCATTTCATTTAGCTATTTGAGCTGAATCAATGATCTCCCTATGATGAGTAGGAATAATGAAGCTAACCCGCTGCACATCTTCGTCGCAGCCTTCAGCGGGAAGCCCTGAGAGGGAATAGCCAAAGGCTGTGGCACACAAGGAGTCTGTACATGACAACCCGAAAGCTGGCGCGCCTCGCAGCCCTGGCACTTTCCACGATGGCACTGGGTGCTATGGCCGAAGACACGAAACCCGGCATGTCTGCACCTGAGGTGAACTACCAGGCAGGTTCGTCACCGCTGGGTGACGTGCCGATGTACCAAAGCATGAACCCCAAAGCGCCCAAGATGACGCAGGCCGAGTTCGATCGGGCCCGCCAAATCTATTTTGAGCGTTGCGCTGGTTGCCACGGCGTGCTGCGCAAAGGCGCGACAGGCAAGCCGCTGACTCCCGATATCACGCTTGCAAAGGGCACGGATTACTTGAAGGTCTTCATCGCCTACGGTTCGCCCGCGGGTATGCCCAACTGGCAAACCTCCGGTGAAATGGACGAAGCCACTGTGGACATGATGGCCCGTTACGTTCAGCAGGATCCTCCAGTTCCTCCAGAGTTCGGCATGGCGGACATGAAGAAGACGTGGAAAGTTGTCATTCCTCCGGACCAGCGTCCGAAGAAGAAGATGAACAAGTACAACATCGCCAACATTTTCTCGACCACGCTGCGCGATGCGGGTGAGATTGCGTTGATCGATGGCGATTCGAAAGAAATCATCAGCATTCTGAAGACCGGCTACGCCGTGCACATCTCGCGCATGTCGGCTTCGGGCCGCTACCTGTTCGTGATTGGCCGTGACGCCAAGGTCAACATGATTGACATGTGGATGGAGCATCCCGAGACCGTGGCGGAGATTCGCACTGGCCTTGAAGCGCGCTCTATCGAAAGCAGCAAATTCAAGGGCTTTGAAGACAAGTACGCAATCGCTGGCTCCTACTGGCCGCCGCAATTCGTCATCATGGATGGCGACACGCTTGAGCCGCTGAAGATTGTGTCCACTCGCGGCAACGTGGTCGGCACACAGGAATACCACCCCGAGCCACGCGTTGCTTCCATCGTCGGCAGCCACTTCAAGCCTGAGTTTGTCGTGAACGTCAAGGAAACCGGCAAGACGCTGATGGTCGATTACTCCGACCTGAATGCATTGAAGATGACCGAAATCGGTTCGGCGCCTTTCCTGCACGACGGCGGTTTGGACTCCTCCAAGCGCTACTTCATGGTCGCTGCCAACAACAGCAACAAGATTTCGGTGTTTGACCTGAAAGAAGACAAGCTGGCAGCCATCGTCGATGTGGGCAAGATTCCCCACCCTGGTCGCGGTGCCAACTTCATTCACCCGAAATTTGGTCCTGTGTGGGCTACCGGCCACTTGGGCGACGAAACGCTCTCGCTGATCGGTACGGACCCAGTGAAGCACAAGCAATACGCCTTCAAGGAAGTGGCCAAGCTGACGGGTCCTGGCGGCGGTGCACTCTTTGTGAAGAGCCACCCCAAGTCCACGCACCTGTACTCGGATACGCCTTTGAACCCTGATCCGAAGCTTTCGCAGTCGGTGGTGGTGTTTGACATCAAGAACCTGGACAAGGGCTATGTCACGCTGCCAATCGCTGAGTGGGCCGATATCAAGGACGACGGTGCCAAGCGCGTGGTTCAGCCTGAGTTCAACAAGGCCGGCGACGAAGTCTGGTTTTCGGTGTGGAGCGCCAAGAACAAGGAAAGCGCCATCGTGGTCGTCGACGACAAGACGCTCAAGCTGAAGAAGGTCATCAAGGACCCACGTTTGATCACGCCTACTGGCCACTTCAACTTGTACAACACGCAAAACGACGTGTATTGATCGGACGAATGTGCACGCGGGCCGCAGGGCCTGCGCCGCGCAAGCGGGCCACCAATCCCTTCTGGGTTTGGTGGCCTTTTTCGTTTAGGGGCGAGCGCTGGCTTCGGTTGCCGCCAATTGCGCCAGAACAGCCAGCATTTCCTGCGTCCAGGCGATGGAGCCCTGCTCGTACAGGATGCCTTTTTTCAAAATCATGTGCTGAATCTGCGCATGGCGTGAAAGGGCGGAGCCAATGGGAAAGTCGCGCGTTTCAATAGCCTGGTAGTGCGCCAGCTTGCACTGGTGCAGTTCCAGGTGGCGCACCAATTGCGGGCGCAGATCCACTTCAGACAGCACAGCGTCGGCGCGCAGCTTGACCATAAATTCGTCGCGCAAGTCCATGGGCGGCGACGGTTGTTCTGCCCAGCGCGCCAATTCCTTTCCGCCCGCTGCGAGCACGCGGTATTCCTTCTTGCGGGTGTTGCCCGCATCTTCGGGAATTCGGCTGGCGATCCAACCCGCTGCCTCCATGCGCGCCAGTTCGCGGTAGATCTGCTGGTGCGTGGCGTGCCAGAAATAGCCAATCGACTTGTCAAAGCGCCGTGCCAAATCGTAGCCGGAGGACGGTTTTTCGAGCAGCGAGGTGAGAACCGCGTGAGCCAGTGACATGGGGCGAGTGTAGCGAGCACAAAAAAACTATGCACCTAGTTGCATAAAAAATAGAACGACCGTACACTTTTCTCGCAGACGCTCCGTCAGAGCGCGCCGTTGCCCCACCCGATACGCCTTCATAGGACTCCGCGATGACCGCTTTCCCCCACATGCTCGCCCCGCTTGACCTGGGCTTTACCACCCTGAAAAA
>JBQMQB010000287.1:0-3309 GCA_052172715.1 Giesbergeria sp.
TTCGCCAAGGGGTGGGCCAGTTTTGAAGAACTGGCGCATTTCAACGCCATGCGAGGTGAGTATGGACCGGGCGATCCGCAGGAGCAGGTGCGCGCCACAGTCGAGCGCGCCCGCAACTTCCAGGCGCACCGTATCGAGCGCCAACGACCGAATGGGCGGTGGCTCGAAATCGAAGGTACGCCCATCGCTAGCGGCGGGTTTGTCACCAGTTACATGGATATCACCGTACGCAAGCAAGCGGAAGAAGCCTTGAAAAAGAGCGAGGAGCGTTGGAATTTCGCCCTCGAAGGGGCCAATGAAGGTGTTTGGGATTGGAATTTCCAGACGGGTGAGGTGGTGTACTCCAAGCGCTGGAAAGAAATGTTTGGATACGCAGAGGCGGACATCGACAACACCACGCAAGAGTGGCTGGAGCGCGTGCACCCGGACGATCTGGAGACCGTCGGAACATCCATTGAGTTGCACCTGTACACGATGACAAAACCGCCTTCCATTGAGTACCGGTTCCGCTGCAAGGATGGCAGCTGGAAATGGACACTCGGACGCGGCATGGTGGTCAAACGCAATGCCGAAGGGAAACCTCTGCGCCTGGTCGGAACAAATTCCGACATCTCAGAGCGCAAGCAGATCGAGGCCGAACTGGTCCACTCCAAGGAGGTCGCGGAAGCCAGCCGGGAGAAGGTGACCAGCCTGCTGGACAACTCCGGGCAGGGATTTCTCTCGTTCGGCGCCGACCTGGTGGTTGAGCCGGCCTACAGCAGGGCTTGCCAAGCCATGTTGGGTGGCGCCCCCGCCGGGTGCGATGCGGCCCGCGTGTTGTTTGGCAACGATGGCGCCAGGGCGGAGCTGCTGCATGCCGTCATTCCTGCCGTTTTGGCCGAGACCGACCCGGCAACCCAGGAGGTCATGCTGTCCTTATTGCCTGCGGAAATTCAGCGTGAGGACCTGATTTTGAAGGCAGAGTATCGGCTGCTTGATGGCGACAGGCTCATGCTGGTGCTCACCGACATGACTGCCGAGCGGCGCATGGCGGTCATGCTCGAGAGTGAGCGTCGTCACCTGGAGCTAATCGTGATGGCGGTCTCGGACAGCCGCAACTTCTTTGAAACGATTGATGGATTCCAGGAGTTTCTGGCGCAGGGTTTGCCGCGTACGCTGGCCGATGGGCGAGCGCCCCAGGTTCTTGCTAAAGAGCTGTACCGGCAAATCCATACGTACAAGGGCTTGCTCAACCAGTTCAGCTTCCCCAGCGCACCCAAGGCTCTGCACGCGATAGAGACTCGTTTGTCTGAGTTGTCGTCGTCTAGAGAGGTGGTCACCGCGCAGCAACTGGCAGACCTGGTGTCGGCGCAGGCTCTGCAAACAGCATTGGATGCGGACCTGGCGGTTTTGTCCGGTGCCTTGGGTGAAGATTTCCTGGCGCGTGGCGAGAGCGTCACCCTGACCAACGTGCAGGCACAACAACTCGAAGATTTGGCTGCCCGCCTGTTGCGCGGCGAACAGATAGATACCGCAGTCGCCGAAGTGCGCGCCTTACTCGACGCTTTGTCCATGCTGCGTAAGGTGTCGATCAAAGACGTGCTGATGGGCTTTGAAGGTCTGGTGCAGCAGGCCGCCGTCCGGCTTGAAAAAGAAGTCGCACCGATTGTGGTGGAAGACGATGCCGATGTCCAAGTCGATCCACAACGGTACCGTCCGTTCTTTCGTTCTCTGGTGCATGTCTTTCGCAACGCCGTGGCGCATGGCATCGAGACACCTGAAGCCCGCTGGGCGGCTGGGAAGGATGAGGTGGGCCGAATCACATGCCGGCTTGCCCGCACAGATGACGCACTACAGATGTCTATTGCCGACGACGGTGCTGGCATCTGCCTGGATGCCCTGCGCCAGCGCGCCGTTGCGGCGGGACTCTATTGCGCGCAGGACATAGGGGCGGTGCCCGATACTGACATCACGCAGTTGATTTTCATGGACCACATCAGTACGCAAGCCCAGGTGAGCGAGCTGGCGGGCCGTGGTGTGGGTTTGCCCGCGGTTCTGGCGGAGACAAAGAATTTGGGGGGACGCATTGTGGTCAATTCGGTCTCCGGACAAGGGACAGAGTTCGTGTTTGAATGGCCTTTGTCGCAAAATGAACCGATGGACGGAGGTGCACCATGACGGATAAGACGCTGGTGGACGAAGTAGCGCATGTGATGCGGTCGGCAGTAGCCCGCACACGCAGTTTTTTTGAGGACGAATACCAGGTCAGCGTTTCTGAAATTGACGGCGGTGCGGGCGACCTGGAGTCGCTCACCCTTATCGACATGACGGCCATCATCGGCATGGGCGGGCGCTTCAACCTGCTGGTCGCCTTCAGCTTTCAAGACAGCCTGGTCAATGCGCTGTACGAGCGCGTGACGGAAGGCTTTGATGTGCAGCCCGACGAAGTCGAGATGTACCGTGAGGCGGCAGTTGGGGAGGTTGTAAACACGATCTTGGGGCACTGTACGATCGATCTTCAGCAGATAGACCGGCAGGGCATCTCGATGACGCCTCCGATTATTCTTGATCGAGCCAAAACCATCCGGCGCATGAAAAACTCCATGTTCTACACGCAAGGGATGGACACGGTGTTTGGACGCATGAACATCAGCCTGGTCGGCCCGCGCGAGCTATTTGAAACAAACCTTGATTACGTCGGATGAGACTGCCATGGATATCCTGAAAATTTTGGTCGTTGATGATTCCCCCATCATTACCAGGAAGTTGACCATGATGTTGGAGCTGCTGGGGTACAAGGTACTCAAGTCCGCAGCAACTGGAAGAGAAGCCATCGCGGCCTACCGGGCGTGTCGCCCGGATGTGGTCACTATGGACATCACCATGCCTGACATGGACGGAATTGAAGCGACCCGAGCCATCGTGCAAGAGTTTCCCGACGCGAAAATTGTCATGGTGACTTCGCATGGCCAGGAAAAGATGGTGTTTGATGCCCTCAAGGCCGGCGCGAAAGGCTACGTGCTCAAGCCATTTGACGGCCCAAAAGTGCATGAGGCCATTCAAAAGGCGTACAAGAGAGAGGTGCTGCAGGCAAAGTTGCATTCCGAGAACACATTGCGCGATCCGGACGGCGCAGCCAAAAATTCCGAAAGACCGCCGGGTGAATGAACACGCGACCTGATACGCCTGTGCCAGCACTACCCGCTCAGATCGATCTGGGGCCTGTCTGTGAACAGCTGACCAAGGCAGATATTCTCGACCTCGCGCCGTTCAAGGTGTATGTGGTGGATCTGACGACGCTTGAAGTCATTTATGCCAACACAGGCGCCG
>JBQMQB010000288.1:0-3275 GCA_052172715.1 Giesbergeria sp.
TCGTCCTGCGTGGGCACGCGCGGCGAATGGATGTCGTACACGCCGGGGCCGATCTCGTTTGGGTACTGAAACTCCCCAAAGCCGCGCAGCAGTTCCATGTCGGAGCGGCTGGTTTCGATGGTGATCACATCGGCGTCCATGGAGGCAATCTCCGGCAGGATGTCGTTGAACTCTGAGTAGCACATGTGGGTGTGGATTTGCGTGTCGTCCGCCACGCCCGAGGCGCTGATGCGGAACGCCCGCGTGGCCTGCACGAGGTAGGGCTTCCACCCGGCGCGGCGCAGCGGCAAGCCTTCGCGAATGGCGGGTTCGTCGATTTGCACAATGCCGATGCCAGCCGTCTCCAGGTCCACTACTTCGTCGCGAATCGCCCAAGCGATCTGCTCGGTCGTCACGCTGCGCGGCTGGTCGTCGCGCACAAACGACCATTGCAGGATGGTGACCGGCCCGGTCAGCATGCCCTTGACGGGTTTGGCCGTCAGGCTTTGGGCGAAGCGGGTCCATTCGACCGTCATGGCGCGGGGGCGGGCCACGTCGCCGTAGATCACCGGGGGTTTGACGCAGCGCGAGCCGTAGGACTGCACCCAACCGTTTTGCGTAAACGCAAAGCCGTCCAGTTGCTCGCCAAAGTACTCGACCATGTCGTTGCGCTCGGCCTCACCGTGCACCAGCACGTCGATGTCCAGCGCCTCCTGCTCGCGCACCGCAAGCGCAATTTCTTCTTGCATCTTCTGGCGGTACTCAAGCTCGGACAACACGCCGCGCTTAAATGCTGAGCGAGCGGCGCGGATGGCCGGCGTCTGCGGGAACGAGCCGATGGTGGTGGTGGGCAGCGGTGGCAAGGCAAAGCGTGCGCGTTGCAGGCGCTGACGCTGGGCAAATACAGACTGGCGCTTGTCGTCGCTGTCGGTGGCGCGGGCGATGCGCAGGGCCACGTCGGCACGGTGCACGCGCTTGCTGGCACGGCGCGCTGCAATGGCGCTGCGCGCGGTGGCCAGCTCGGCTTGCACCGACTGCTCGTCACCCGCCAGAGCGGCGCGCAGCAGGCGCAGCTCAGCCAATTTTTCCACGGCAAAGGCCATCCACGATTTGATTTCAGGGTCCAATGTTTGCTCGGCTTCCAGGCCAAAGGGCACGTGCAGCAGGCTGCACGACGGCGCCAGCCACAGCTCGCCGCGGTGCTTGTCGGCCACCGGGCGCAGGCGCGCCAGCGCGGCATCCACATCGGTGCGCCAAACGTTGCGCCCATCCACAATGCCGACCGACAGCACCTTGTGCGCAGGCAGCCAGTCGGCCACACCCACCAGCTCTTGCGGGGCACGCACGGCATCCACATGCAAGCCGGCCACCGGCAACTGGCAGGCCAGGCGCAGGTTGTCTTCCAATGGCGAGAAGTACGTGGCCAGCAGAATCTGCGGCGCCGAGCGCGCCAGTTGCCAGTAGCTGCGCTCGAAAGCGTTGCGCCAGTCGGCTGGCAAATCCACGCCCAGAATGGGTTCGTCCACCTGCACCCAGGTGACGCCCTGCGCCTTCAGGCGGGCAAGGATTTGTTCGTACACCGGCAGCAGCGCTTCCAGGAGAGAAAGGCGATCGAGCCCAGCTACTTTCTCCTTGCCCAACCACAAGAAGCTAAGTGGCCCGAGCAGCACCGCCTTGACCGGGTGGCCCAGCGCTTGGGCCTGCGCCACCTCGTCAAACAATCGGCTGGACGCAAGCTTGAAAGCGGTGTCAGCCGAAAATTCTGGCACCAAGTAGTGGTAGTTGGTGTCGAACCACTTGGTCATCTCCAGCGCGAAGCCCTGCGCATGGTGCGCGCAGCAAGGCGCGTGCTCGGCATCGTCCGCAACGCCGCGCGCCATGGCGAAGTAGCGGGACAGTTCCGATTCATCCCCCTTAAAGCCAAAGCGGGCCGGCTCGCAACCCAGCAGCTGGATGTGGTCGGCCACATGGTCGTAAAGCGCAAAGTCGCCGACGGTGACGAAATCAAGCCCGGCATCGCGCTGTGCCTGCCAGTGGGCTTGGCGCAGCTGCGCGCCGACTTGCTCCAGTGCGGATTCGCCCATCTCGCCGCGCCAGTGCTTTTCAAGGGCGAACTTGAGTTCGCGGTGGGCGCCCATGCGGGGAAAACCAAGGGTGTGAGTGCGTGTGGTAGTCATGCAGGCAATGGTCGGCGCTCCTCCTATATTATTCAAACGAAAAATATTGCCTATCAACTTGAATGAAATTTATGGCCCAGTCCATCCTGGAAGTCCGGCACCTGCGCACGCTGGCCACCTTGCGCGACACCGGCAGCCTGGTGCGCGCCGCGCAATTGCTGCATTTGACGCAGTCGGCCCTGTCGCACCAAATCAAACAGTTGGAGGCGCATTTCGGCGGCGCGCTGTTCGAGCGCAAATCGGTGCCGCCCCAGTTCAGCGCCATTGGCCTGCGCTTGCTCAAACTCGCCGACACGCTGCTGCCGCAGGTGCAAGAAGCCGAGCGCGATGTGGCGCGCCTGGGCCAGGCCGGGGCCGGGCAATTGCGCATCGTGGTCGAGTGCCACACCTGTTTTGACTGGCTGATGCCGGCGATGGACGCGTTTCGCACAGGCTGGCCCGAGATCGAGCTGGACATCGTCTCGGGTTTTCACCCCGACCCGATTGCCCTGCTGCTGCAAGACCGCGCCGAGGTGGCCATCGTCTCGGAGCCCGACCCCGACGAGGCAGTGGATTTTCACCCCCTGTTTAGCTTTGAAATTCTGGCGCTGCTCGCCAACCACCACCCACTGGCCGACAAGGCACAGCTCGCGGCGGAAGACTTTGCCAACGAGACACTCATCACCTACCCCGTGCCCGACGACATGCTCGACATCCTGCGCCAGGTGCTCACCCCCGCCGGCATTGCGCCCGCGCACCGCCGCACGACCGAGCTCACCGTCGCCATGCTGCAACTGGTCGCAAGCGGCCGCGGCATCGCCACCCTGCCTCGCTGGGCCGTACAAGGCTACCTCGACCGCAATTACATCGCCGCGCGCCCCGTAGGGCCAGCAGGCCTCACTGGACGCCTGTACATGGCCAGCACCGCCAACGTGAGCGCCCGCCCGTGGATGGCCGATTTTGTGCAAACCACGCGCGAGACCTGCTTCAAAAGCTTTCCGGGGATCGAGCTGCTTTAAGGACGTCCTGCATCACTCCTCGCGGCGTGTGATAGCGCGGCCTCGGCCGGTCTGCTGCGTTGTGTGTCACAGCCAATAGCACCGGCTATTGGCTGTGAAACACGCCTTGCATCCCATCCCG
>JBQMQB010000289.1:0-3265 GCA_052172715.1 Giesbergeria sp.
GCAAAATCGTGTTTGCCAGCACGCATCCAATAGAAATGCAGGATGGCAAGCGCCGCCACCGCGTACACACTGCGATGCAACTGCCGCCAGCGCGCTGCGCCAAGCGCCTTGATGGCGCGGTTGAATGAGGTAGCAGCCATCAACGCGAGAAGCAGACCTGCAAGCGAGCCCACCAGAATGAAGGGGCGCTTGGCGATGTCTCGTGCGATGTCGGCGGCGTCAAACCCCATGTCGAAAGCGACATAGGCCATAAGGTGCATCAACGCATAAAAGGCGACGAACAAGCCCAGCATGCGCCGGAAACGCGCCAGCGCAGGCATTCCCGCTATCACGCGCAGAGGGGTGATAGCCAGCACGGTGCACAAAAACCGCAAAGTCCAATCGCCCAGGCTGCGAATCAATGCCTCTGCAGGGTTGGCGCCCAGTTGGTCGGCTACCGCCGCGTAGAGCAGCCAGGCAAACGGCAGCAGGCAGACGGTGAACACCACAGGTTTGGCGGTGCGATGCATCAGCAGTTTTTTCATGACGAAGGCGGCCGCTCAGAAGTTCTTCTTCAGGTCCATGCCTGCGTAGAGCGGGCCAACCTGGGCTTCGTAGCCGTTGAACATCAGCGTCTTGTGGCGCTTGGCAAACAAACCGCCTTCGCCAATTCGCCGCTCTGTCGCCTGGCTCCAGCGGGGGTGGTCCACTTGGGGATTGACGTTGGAATAGAAGCCATATTCTTGAATGGCGGCCTTGTTCCAGGCTGTGGCCGGCTCCTTGTCGGTGAAGCGAATCTTGACGATGCTCTTGGCGCTCTTGAAGCCGTATTTCCACGGCACGACGATGCGCACCGGCGCCCCATTTTGCTTTGGTAAAACTTCACCGTACATGCCGAACGTGAGCAGCGTCAGCGGGTGCATGGCTTCATCCAGGCGCAGGCCTTCGACATACGGCCAGTCGAGCACGCGTGAATTTACGCCCGGCATAGTGACCTTGTCGGCCTCGGTGGTGAATTCCACGTACTTCGCACTGCCGAGCGGCTCCACGCGCTTGATCAGCTCAGCCAGCGAATAGCCCACCCAAGGAATCACCATAGACCATCCCTCAACGCAGCGCAGGCGGTAGATGCGGTCTTCCTGCGCGGAAAGCTTAAGCAAGTCTTCCAGGCTGAACGTGCCTGGCTTTTTAACCAAGCCCTCGACACTCACGCTCCAGGGGTCGATTCTGAGCGTGTGGGCATTGCGCGCCGGGTCCGACTTGTCGGTACCGAATTCGTAGAAGTTGTTGTAGCTGGTGGCGTCTTCATACGGGGTGCGCTTTTCCAAGGTCACCGCGCCCACCACCTTCGAAGGCATGCCGGGCAGCGCCGCCCGCTTGCCCGGACGGTCAGCCGCCGCTAGGGCGTTGCGCCCGGCCCAGGTGGCCAAGCTTGCACCGACAGTGCCAGCCGCAATGCCGCGCAGCAACGCACGCCGGTCTTGGTACACGCTCTGTGGGGTGATCTCTGACGAAACCGGGTGCACAAACCCGTCGTTGCAATGAAAAATCGACATGAAGACTCCTGCTGACCGAAATGCGAAGCATTTCCGTTGAATTGCAGGGCCACCTAAAAATTACAAGCTGAGCCCTGGCGTGTAGTTCTAGTTCGGCGAACGGTCCGTGCAGGTTACAGCCGATCCGAAATTTACCGCGTCACCCGAAACAGCTTTGTCGCGCCGACAAGCCATTGAGATGGCGTACGCAGCCCAATGTCAGCCGAAATCAGGCACGCAGCAGCAGTGCGAGGCTCACAGCTCGCCGTAGCTGTGCAGGCCGCTCAGGAACATGTTGACGCCCAAGAAGGCAAAGGTCGTCACCACCAGCCCCACCAGCGCCCACCACGCCGAGACCGTACCGCGCAGGCCCTTCATCAGCCGCATATGCAGCCAGGCGGCGTAATTGAGCCAGACGATCAGTGCCCAGGTTTCCTTGGGGTCCCAGCTCCAATAGCCGCCCCAGGCTTCAGCCGCCCACAGCGCACCAAGCACCGTGGCAATGGTGAAGAAGGCAAAGCCGACCGCAATCGACTTGTACATCAGGTCGTCCAGCAGTTCGAGGGACGGCAATTTGCTGGCAATGTGCTTGCGACCAAAGAGAATGCCGCCGACGGCAAGCATCGAGATACCAAAATACACCATCCAGAAGCTGCTACCCGCCTGCCCGGCCGCAGGGCGGAACACGATGGGCTCAAAGCACAGCACCAAACCCAGAACCCCCAGAGGGGCCAACCGGGTCCAGCTCGTTTCGGTAGCTTGCTGCTTGATGAGGTAGGCAAACGCCACCATGGCAGAGAGCGCGAAGGTGCCGTAGCCAATGAAATTGGCGGGCACGTGCAGCTTCATCCACCAGCTCTTGAGCGCTGGCACCAGGGGTTGAATCTCCTGCGCTTCGCGCGCCACCGTGTACCAAAGGAGGAAACCGACCGCCGCGCTGACCACCAACATCACGAAGGCGCCCAGCGCACGGGTGCCGTAGTGTTCTTCAAAATAGAGATAGAACAGCGCCGTCATCCACGCGAACATTACAAACACCTCGTAGAGATTGCTGACCGGGATGTGCCCCACGTCCGCCCCTACCAGGTAACTCTCGTACCAGCGCACCATGGTGCCGATAAGCGCCATGCTCACCGCCACCCAAACGAGACGCGAGCCGATCATCGACATCGTGGCGCCTTCGCCGCGGGACGCCATGCTGATCCAGTAGAACGCCGTGCTCATGAAGAACAGCATGCTCATCCACAGAATTGCCGATTGGCTGGAAAGAAAGTACTTCAGCCAGAACACCGATTCGGCGCGCGCCAGCTGACCTTGCCCATCTACCTGGTAGGAGGCAATGCCGAGCAACGCTGCTCCAGCAACCACCAGCATCAAGGTGCGCAAGGGTCGCCAGAACCAGCCCAACGCCACCAGGGAAGGCATCGCCGCCAGGAGAATGCCCTTTTCGTACACATCCATAAAGGACGCGTAGCGCTGGAAGGCAAACAGGCCGCCGCCCACGACCAGCGCGGCAAAGAGCCAGTCGAACCAATTGCGCTTGGAAAACATGCCCTCGTTGAGGGAAATCGTCGTATTGCTGGTCACCGCGGTATTCATGCCTTGCCTCCTGTGGGGCGCGCCCCAATGAGTTTGTCAGTCAAATCGGCGAATTCGCGGTCGCCGTCCATGGTCTTTCGGTTGGTCGAAAGCGCCATCATGGCGTGGCTGCCGCTGCCCTCGGGCACCAGCCAGACCCACAAGCGCCGCTC
>JBQMQB010000290.1:0-3235 GCA_052172715.1 Giesbergeria sp.
AGCGCAGGCACCATTTCCAGCACCAGCATGGCGGCGCCAGCATCCTGCAGTTCGCGGGCGTGGCGGCGCAGTGCCTGCGCGGCCTGGTCGGTCTTGCCCTGCACGCGGTAGCCGCCCAGGGCATGTACGGTCTGCGGTGTCAGGCCCAAGTGGGCGCAGACGGGAACGCCGCGCTCCACCAAAAATTGCACCGTAGGCGCGGTCCAGCCGCCGCCCTCCAGCTTGACCATGTGGGCACCCGCGCGCATCAGGGCGCAGGCGCTGCGCAGGGCTTGCTCGCGGCTCTCTGCATAGCTGCCAAAGGGCAGGTCGGCAATCAACCAGGCCGTGCCCTGCACGCGGTGCAAGCCGCGCGCGACGCTTTCGGTGTGGTACGCCATGGTCTCCAGCGTGACGCCCACAGTGCTGGGTAGCCCCTGGCAGACCATGCCGAGCGAGTCACCCACCAGCAGGCACTCGACGCCGGCGGCATCGGCCACGGCGGCAAAGGTTGCGTCGTAGGCGGTGAGCATGGTGATTTTCTCGCCAGCCTCGCGCATTTGTTGCAGGCGCGGCAGGCTTACCGGTCGGCGCTGGGGCATGGGCGACGCCGGAGGCAGCGTGCCATAGGGTGTTGCGGCGGTAGGGAGTAGGTCAGTGGTCATGGCGTCCCGATAAGGTCACAGTCTGTGAATTTTGCCTCAGCGCTCTGGCAATCCGCGCCATCGCCGCCACAGAGGCGCCGTGAGAGCCACGAGCAGGGCCACGAGCAGGGCGACGGGAGGCATGCCCAGCAGGAGGTTTAGCCACCGGGTTGCGTCGTCTGGCTGGGCGTTGGTGTGGGAATAGTGGGTGCCGACGTGCAGCCATTGGCTGGCAGCCTCCCAGAGGCTGGCGGCGCCCATCACGCCCAGCACCAGTGCCAGCCCGAGCAGCAGCGATCCGCCCCAGGGGCGCCGCAGCAGCGCGATGCGCACCCAGGCGACCAGCAGCAGCAAGGCGGGGGCCAATGAAAAAATCAAGGTGTCGGCTACGCCAAGCATGCCCAGCAGGATGGTGGCTGGCGCCGCCAGCACCAGACCGGCGGCCCATACGGTGATTTGGCGAGGCGACATCAGGCGCGCAATGACCAGGGCGAGCGCTGCGAACAAACCAGCACAGGCTGCATGGAGCCAGTCTTTGCGCTGCGTCCAGGTGGTTTCTTTGGTGCGCTCGGCGTGTTGCAGGTGGCTGCGCTGCCTTTGGGGCATGGCCATGCCGTAGCGCGGGTGGCTCCAGCGCACGATTTTCGGTATCCGAGGGCTGGACATTTTTTGTGACAGGCCTTGGAGCATGTCCCGCCACTGTGTATCGGTCATCTGTGCGTAATAGGGGAAGCAGCGGGAGGGCTCGGCTGCGAGGGGGGCGCTGGGGTTATCGAACTGCCAGCGTTGCATCCTGCATTCGTTCGGGGCACTGTCGTCGTCGGTACCGTCGTCGCTCTGGGGCGGGGTTTCCATCTGGCGTGGAGGGTGTTGCGCTCGGTAGCTGCGCCACTCCAGCGCCAGGGGCGACTGCAGCGCTGCCTGGTAGGCAGCCAGCAGCGCGCTGGCTTGGTCCTGCGACGAGGCATCGTCCACCGGGGTGTAGCCCCAGGGGCGAAGCGAGTTGGCGTACTGCTCCAGCGTGGCGGCCAAGGCTACGTGGTCGCCGTGCACCAGCCAACCCAGCGCCTTCAGTGGGACGTAGTCTGTCTCGCGGTCATTGGTGGGGGTGTCGGTGTCCAGTGTGCGGCTCCATTCCACCAGCGCGGCGGCGCTGCGCGGGTCTAACATCAGATCCAGCGCGCCCACGGTGCCCGTGGCTTGTATCTGGGCCGACACGTCAGCGCCGCGCCACAGTTGCTGCACACGCGAGGCGTAAAGCGGCTCCAGTGTCAGTGCCGGTGCAAACAGCAAGGTGAGAAGGGCTGCCCCCCAGAGGTATTCCCACCACACGCCCAGACGCGGCGCAGGGGCGCACTCGTGCCAGCGGTTGTGGATGCGCGCGCGCAGCAGCCAGGTGAACGCCAGGGCCAGCGCCCCGATCCAGGCGACGACAACGCTCACTCCCAGCATGGTTTCTTCGGGTGTGCGCCAGTCATGGATGCTGCCAAAGCTGCTACCCATCCAGCGGGCGGGTTCGGCGGCCCAGGCCAGCCACAGACCGGTCACTACCACCGTCCACAGCAGGGCCAGGGGGAAAAACCAGTGCAGCCGCAGTTGCCACAGGATGGGCATTCGCATGAGGACGCGTTCGTCCCAGGAGCGCAGTAGGGGGCTCATTTAGTCTTTCACAAACAAGCGCCGGGTGGAGCTGGTGATGTCACGGAAATAGCCCAGTGGTACCTGGGCATCCACCGCCTGGCGCAGGAAATGCGTAGCCGGAAAATCAGCGAAAAAGCTCACGATGTGCGTGTGACCGCTGACCTGATGGGTGTGTTCTGGCAACTGGCCGAGCCAGGCGGAGAGCGCCGGTGCGGGCCATGCGGTTTCGAATTCGACGGCGCAGCCCGCCATTTGTGCAAAGCGTTCGCCCAGGTTGCGGGGCTGGCCTTGCTCCAGAAACAGCACTGCATCGGCCACCTTCTCCACTTCGTAGAGTTGCTGTGAGCTCAGTACCATGGCCATGGGGCGCCAGGGCGAGCGTGCGAGCGACTGCAGATCGCTCAGCAGCGTCTGCTGCGCGTTGATGTCCAGGTTGGCCAGGGGCTCGTCCAGCAGCAGGACGCGCGGGCGGGTGAGCAGCGCGCGCGCCAGCTCAAAGCGCATCTTGTAGCCTGAGGACAGCTGCTTCCACTGGTGGCCCCGAAAGGCGCGCAGCGACAGCCGCGCAATCACCAGCTCGACCAAGCTGCGGTTCTCGGCATCGCGCAGGCCATGGCCGCGCGCCGCGCTTTGCAGGTGGTCCATCAGGCGCCCGCCCCATTGGTGTGGGCGCTGCGGGATGTAGGCCAGCTGTGTGCGCAGGCGGTAGGGGTCGGTCTGTGGTGAACCCCAGTCCAGTGTGCCTGCGTCGGGCGCCAGATCGCCGCCCAGCAGACGCAGCAAAGTGGTTTTGCCGTTGCCGTTCTCACCCACCAGACCCAGGATGCGGCCCGGCTGCACCTGCAAATCCACCGGCCCGAGCGTGAAGCCGCCGCGTGCATAGCGCTTGACCAGGCCTGTGCCTGCCACACGGAACACCGTACTGGCCTGCGGTGCGGCGGGCGGTGTGCAGGCATGCCCTGCCTGCAGCG
>JBQMQB010000291.1:0-3229 GCA_052172715.1 Giesbergeria sp.
GGAATGGCCTTGGCCAACTTGAACAGCGCGCCCAGCACGGGCACACGGAAGATGCGATGGTCCATCACAAAATAAATGGGTCGGGGGCTGGCCGCCATGAGCAGCACCGCATCGACAAAGCTCACATGGTTGCAGGCCAGGATGGCCGCGCCCTGCACAGGCAGGTTCTCGTCGCCCTGCACCTTAAATCGGTACACCAGGCGCGAGAGCACCCAGGCCACGAAGCGCAGCAGGTATTCGGGCACCAGTAGGAAGATGTAGGCCGCCACCACGGCATTGGCCAGGCCGGTAAACAGGAAAATCTGCGGCACGGTAAAGCCTGCACCCAGCAGAGCCCCGGCCATGAGCGAGCTGGCAATCATGAACAGCGCGTTCAGAATGTTGTTGGCCGCAATGATGCGCGCCCGGTGCGTGGGCTGCGCGCGCATCTGGATGAGGGCGTACATAGGCACGCTGTACAACCCGGCAAACAGGCTCAGCAGGGCCAGGTCCAGCATCACGCGCCAGTGCGCGCCCTGGTCCAGAAAGGCCGACAAGCCCATGATCGGGGCAGAGGGGAGGCCCCGGGAAGCAAAGTACAGGTCAATAGAGAACACGCTCATACCGATGGCGCCCAGCGGCACCAGGCCAATCTCCACATGGCGGCGCGAGAGCACCTCGCACAGCAGCGAGCCGATGCCGATGCCCACCGAGAACACCACCAGCAGGAGTGAAGCCACCTGCTCGTTGCCGTGCAAGACGTCCTTGGCCAGGCTTGGGAATTGCGACAGGAACACCGCGCCAAAAAACCACATCCAGCTGATGCCCAGCAGCGAGCGGAACACCACCGTGTTTTCGTGCGCGAGTTTGAGGTTGCGCCAGGTCTCCGAGACCGGGTTCCAGTTGATCTTCAGGTTCGGATCCGTGGGAGGCAGCGAGGGGATGAACTCGGCCACCACGCGCCCCACGAGGGCCATACCGACACAGGCCAGACCCACGTGGTAGGCACCGATCTCAGGCACAGCGACGATGAGACCACCCACCACATTGCCCAACAAAATGGCCACAAAAGTACCCATTTCCACCATGCCGTTGCCACCCGTCAGCTCGCGCTCGGTCAGCACCTGGGGCATGTAGGCGAACTTGACGGGGCCAAACAACGTCGAGTGCACGCCCATCAGAAAGGTGCAGCCCAGAAGGATCGGTACGTTGGTTGAGAAAAACCCCCAGGCAGCCAGCGCCATGATGCCGATCTCAAGCCGCTTGACGAAACGGATCAACCGCTTCTTGTCGTACTTGTCGGCCAGCTGGCCGCTGGTGGCCGAGAACAGCAGAAACGGCAGGATAAACACCGCCCCAATCACCAGCCCTGCCATGGCCGGTCGCATCCATGACACGCTGAGCTGGTAGGTCACCATCACGGTGAAGGCGAACTTGAACAGGTTGTCGTTGGCCGCGCCAGCGAACTGCGTCCAGAAAAATGGCGCAAAACGGCGCTGGCGCAGCAGGGCGAACTGATTGGGTTCCTCGTGCGTCTGCGCAGGGCTGGCGGAAGGGGTTTCAATATTCATGCGTTTCTCCTCGTTTCCGACGGGTTGGCTGTCTGGGCTTTGTTGGTATTGGTATGACCCGCGCCTCAGGCGTGCGACCTGCGTGTGCCGCCCGCGGTGTGGGCGCGATTCTGCCCGGACACCTGGGGCCGCAGCATGCCCGACTCCCCGTTGTTGCGCAATGTCACAAGTGCAGACAACACCGGCAGGGCGGCGCCAGCCGCCAGCACATGCTTGAGGCTGTGGCCCGACAGCACCTGCGCAGTGGCCGCAAACACCCAGTGGTCCGCTCCTTCGAAGAGCTTGGCAAGGGCGTACAGCGCAATCACCGCCCCCAGATGCAGCGCCAGTGCCCCCTCGCGGCGGGGCAACCAGGCCAGCGCAACCACCACCAGCATGCCGCCCAACTGCACCACCGCCCAGGGCAGCAAGTTACCGCTGTGCGCCCACCACACCACGGCCAGTGGCCCGGCCAGCAACACGGTGCCAGCGGTCGCCCAACCGGCCCGCGCACTCACACGGCCCGCGGCGGCCAACCCCAACAAGCCAGCAAAAGGCAGCACCATACCCAATCGGTCCCACAGCAAACCTGCGTTCTGCGGCTGCCAGTGGTACACCGTCGAACCCACAGCCGTGCACAGCAGTCCGACAAAAAACAAGGTGGCCAAGGCGCGTGAGGCGGTATCGAGCAAGCACTGTGGCATGCGGAGCAGCGCCACCAGGCCCCACAGGCCCGCAATCGCAAACGGCAGATTGCTCAACACATCCAACACGCAGGGAATGCCCCAGAGCCCCCGCTGGTCGGCAAATGCGTGCTGGTGTTCGCTGGCAGGCAGCACCGGCCCGAACAATGCCAGCGCCAACAACCCAGCCACACCGACCAGCAGGCCGACTTCAACGCGTGAAAGTGTTTGGCGGAACAGGTGGCGCTGAGCGCACGGGCCAGAAGGCGGTACAGAAAAGGTCATGGTCGTCGCATCCGTGAGTGGTCGATGCAGCGCAGTGTGTTCAATACAAACCCTCTGCTGCTTAAAACGTCGCTCAAAGGGCTACCTGAGACACCCGAGGTATTGATAATCGATACCCATGAGCACCACCGCCGATCTCGTGACCGCCCTGAAGAAGGAACTCAAGTCCGCCCAGATGACGTACGCCGACCTGGCGCGACAGCTCGGCATGGCCGAATCAAGCGTCAAGCGCATGCTGGCCAAGGGCGACATGCCGCTGTCTCGGATCGACGCCATTTGCCGAGCCTTGGCGCTGGATTTTGCCGACCTGGCCCGACGCGTGGCCGACGCACAGCCCCTGCTCAAGGAATTGACGCACGACCAAGAGAAGGCCGTGGTGGCCGACAAGAAGCTGCTGCTCATGGCTATCTGCGTGCTGAGCCAGTGGACGCTGGAGCAGGTGATCAGCGACTACCGCCTGACTGAGGCCGATGCCATCCGCTACCTGGTGCAACTCGACCGCATCGGCATCATCGAGCTGCGGCCGCTTAACCGCTACCGCCTCAAGCTGGCCAAGACCTTCCGCTGGCGCCCGCATGGCCCGGTGATGAACTACTTCCGCGAAAACGCTTTGCTGGACTACTTTGCCGGGGGCTTTGATGGCGCGGGCGAAGGGGTGCTGCTGGTGCATGGAAACATCAGCCGCTCCCTCGCGCCCTCCTTCATGGAGCGCATGCAGCGCGTGGCACAAGA
>JBQMQB010000292.1:0-3219 GCA_052172715.1 Giesbergeria sp.
TAAAGGGCTCGGCCTGCAACTTGCCCTTGGCCCAGATGCTCAGGCCTGTTTCAGGATCCCACTCCAGCGCGCAGACGTCGCCGGGCGCGAACGATTTGTTGGCTGCAAAAATCTCGCCCATTTTGATCAGGCCCATCACGATCTTGGACATGTCGCTCTTGTTGGTGTTGTCTTCAATGCCACGTGTGAGCAGCTTGCCGAAATCCGCCGAGTTGATTTCCCGCAAAAACGTCATTCCCAGGCGTTTGGGGCCGGGCGCTGCCATCAATTCATCAAGGGATTTGACGGGCTGGCTGGTGTAGAGGTCGCCCACATACACCTTGAACGGGCCTTTGTAGCGTATGCCCGCGCCGTTGAGCTGCAGCTTGGTACCAGAAATGGTGACCGAGTCTTCCACTTTGACTCCTGCGAGCTCCACCATGGAAAACGCCACAGTGCTCCAGCACAAGCCGACGGTGATGAACAGAGTGCGCAGCGCTTTGGACATGTCAATCCTTATAAAAGAACGATCGTTCGTAAAAGTGAAACAAAGTGTCCGTGAAATGACGCCCTGTCGCATCAGGGTTTCCCCGTGAACGAGATCGTGAACACGTTCTCATGCAAGGCGGGCATTTGCTACACTTTGCGCCATGTTCATTCCCCGCGCGTTCATCGCAGGTTCCGCAGCGTGCCCAGGCACCCGCGGGGACCGAGGAGCCTGGCCCTGGCGGCCCCGGCTTGCTTCGCGCGGCTGATTCGGCTCAGCGCGCCAATTGTGGCCCCCAGCGGCCACCCCCCGATGAACCCGGCGCGCCAGCCCACTGACCCGTCTGCCGCCAAGGCAGGAAGCTTCCCGTGATCACTGAACTTGAATTTCACAGCCTCGCCCGCGAAGGCTACAACCGTATTCCGCTGATGGCCGAGGCCTTTGCGGACCTTGAAACCCCGCTCTCGCTCTACCTCAAACTGGCGCACAGCCAGGGCGGCGGCGCGCACAGCTTTCTGCTCGAATCGGTGGTTGGCGGCGAACGTTTTGGCCGCTACAGCTTCATTGGGCTGCCGGCGCGCACACTGCTGCGTGCGCGTGGGTTTGGCGAGCAGGCGGTGACCGAGGTGGTCACCGACGGCCAAGTGGTCGAGAGCGCACCTGGCAATCCGCTCGATTTCGTGGAGGCCTACCAGAAGCGATTCAAGGTGGCGCTGCGCCCCGGTCTGCCGCGTTTTTGTGGCGGCTTGGCCGGTTACTTCGGCTACGACGTGGTGCGCCACATCGAGAAAAAGCTAGAGAAATCGTGCCCGCCCGACACCCTGGGCATGCCCGACATCCTGCTGCTGCAGTGCGAGGAGCTGGCGGTCATTGACAACCTCTCGGGCAAGCTCTACCTCATCGTCTACGCCGATCCGGCCCGGCCTGAGGCGTATGCGAACGGCAAGAAGCGGCTGCGCCAGCTGCGCGAGCAGCTGCGCTACTCGGTCAGCGCGCCGCAGGTGCAAGCCAGCCAGAGCCACCCGGCGCAGCGCGACTTTGCCAAGGCGGACTACATCGCCGCCGTGGAACGTGCAAAAGAGCTGATCGCCGGGGGCGACTTCATGCAGGTGCAGGTGGGCCAGCGCATCCACAAGAGGTTTGAGGCCAGCCCGCTGTCGCTCTACCGGGCGCTGCGCTCGCTCAACCCCAGCCCCTACATGTACTACTACGACTTTGGCGACAGCCACGTGGTGGGAGCCAGTCCGGAAATTTTGGTGCGCCAGGAGAAGGCCGATGTCGGCGAGAAGATCACCATCCGCCCACTCGCCGGCACGCGCCCGCGCGGCGCTACGCCTGAGCTCGACAAGGCGACCGAGCAGGAGCTGATTAACGACCCCAAAGAGCGCGCCGAGCACGTGATGCTGATCGACCTGGCGCGCAACGACATTGGCCGCATCGCGCAGACGGGCACCGTGAAGGTGACCGAGGCCTTTGCGGTCGAGCGCTACAGCCACGTGATGCACATCGTGAGCAATGTCGAGGGCATTTTGAAGCCCGGCATGAGCAACATGGACGTGCTGCGCGCCACCTTCCCGGCGGGCACGCTGACGGGTGCGCCCAAGGTGCACGCCATGGAGCTCATCGACCAGCTGGAGCCCACCAAGCGCGGCCTGTATGGCGGCGCCTGCGGGTACCTGAGTTACGCCGGCGACATGGACGTGGCCATTGCCATTCGCACCGCCATCGTGAAAGACGGCCAGCTCTACGTGCAGGCCGCGGCCGGCGTGGTGGCCGACTCGGTGCCCGAACTCGAATGGCGCGAAACGGAACACAAGGCGCGCGCCATCCTGCGCGCCGCAGAACTGGTTGAGGAGGGACTGGAATGAACCGCGCAATAGACAAAGTGCAGCACTGCCAGAGCATGCTCGAGGTGCGCCGTGCCATCAATGCCTTGGACGACGTGCTGGTCCCGCTGCTGGTCGAGCGCGTCGGCTACATGACGCAGGCCGCGCGCATCAAGCAGTTGGCCACGCAGGTGCGCGACGAAGCGCGCATCGAAGACATCGTCCAGCGCGTGCGCGCATGCGCAGGCACTGAGGGAGGCAATGCGGACACCATCGAGCAGATCTACCGCAGCATGATGGAGACCTGCATCGCTTTCGAGGAACGCGAGTTCGCGCGCTTGCGTGAAGTGGCCTCCCAGGGAGAAGGCGCATGAAGCTCGTGATGATCGACAACTACGACAGTTTCACCTGGAACATCGTCCAGTACTTCGGCGAACTTGGCGCCGAGGTCGAGGTGGTGCGCAACGACGAGGTCACGCTGGCCGATCTGGACGCACGCCTGGCATCGGGCGCGATGGACCGGCTGGTGGTTTCGCCCGGCCCATGTTCACCGGCCGAAGCCGGAATTTCGGTGCCTGCCATCACGCACTTTGCAGGCCGCCTGCCGATTCTGGGCGTGTGCCTGGGCCACCAGGCCATCGGCGCGGCATTCGGCGGGACCATCGTGCGCGCGCAAGAGCTGATGCATGGCAAGACCAGTGTCATCACCACCACGCAAACCGGTGTGTTCGCCGGCCTCCCGCGCCAGTTCACCGTGAACCGCTACCACTCGCTCTCCATCGAGCGCGCCAGTTGCCCCGAAGTGCTGGAGGTGACGGCGTGGACGGAGGATGGCGAAATCATGGGCGTGCGCCACAAAGAGCTTCCCATTGAGGGCGTGCAGTTCCACCCCGAGAGCATCCTCTCCGAGCACGGGCACGCGCTGCT
>JBQMQB010000293.1:0-3197 GCA_052172715.1 Giesbergeria sp.
GGCCGGCCTCGATGTCGATGCAAGGCTCTGCCACGAACTGCGGCGCGCACCAGCCGAGGGTCAGCGAGCGCTCGGCAAGGCTGCACAACACATCGAGCGCGGCCAGCGCCCCGGCCAGGCCGGTGAGTGCAGGCACATGTGTCTGCAGTTGCGCCAGCACCTGGTCGTAGAGCCATTTCTCGCGGGCCAGCGCGCGTTCGTTGGCCGAGAGGGCCTTGTCTTCAAAGGTCTTGAGTTCGGGGGTGATGAAGCGCTCCGCGTTTTTCAGCGTCTGGCGGCGGCGGTAGTCGTCGGGCACCTTGGCGAGCTGGCTGGCGGTGACTTCAATATAGAAGCCATGTACCTTGTTGAACTGCACGCGCAGGTTGGCAATGCCGCTGCGCTCGCGCTCGCGCGTTTCGAGGTCGAGCAAAAAGCTGTCGCAGTTGCTCTGGATGCCGCGCAGTTCGTCCAGCTCGGCATCGAAACCATGGGCGATGACGCCGCCGTCGCGCACCAGCGCGGCGGGTTCTGCAGCAATGGCGCGCTGCAGCAGGGCGGTGCAATCGGCCGGAGGCTGCAGGGCGCTGAAAATATGAGACAAATAAGGCTCTGTCTCTTGATTGGTATGGCTTAGCAGCTCTGATTTTTGAAGCGTTTGGCACAGGGCCACAAGCTCGCGGGGCCGCACTTGCGCCAATGCCAGGCGGGCGGTGATGCGCTCTACGTCGCACAAGCCCTTGAGCTGTGCGCGCAGGCCGCTCCAGGCGCCGCTCTGGTGGCGCTCGCCGTCGCCGCGCAGCGCGGCCGTGGCGGCAAGCCGCTGGCGCGCCTGGCTGCGGTCGCGCTCGGGCTCTAGCAGCCAGCGGCGCAGCAAGCGGCTGCCCATGCCGGTCAGGCAGCTGTCGAGCAGCGAGAACAGGGTGGGGGCGTCGTCGCCGCGCAGGGTTTTGACGAGTTCGAGGTTGCGCCGCGTGCTGGCGGGCAGGTCGATCAGATCACCGTCCCGCTGCACCCGTAGGCTGTGAATGTGCGTGAGCGGTCGGCCTTGCGTGTGTTCGGCGTAATGCAGCAGCGCGGCGGCGGCGGCATGCGCATCGGCCAGCTGCTCTGCTCCCCAGGCCTGCAGGCTCGCGGCCTGCAAATGCGCCAGCAGACTGCGCTCGCCCAGCTTGGCGTCGAACTGCCAGTCGGGCCGGGGGGCAAGGGGGCAGGCAATGGCGCCCTGTTGGCGCATGCTTTGTAGCTGCTGCTCGAAGCGCTCGGTGACACCGGCGCTGTAGATCAGTTCGCTCGGGGCGATGCGCGCCAGCCAAGCGGGCAGTTCGTCTTGTGTGCATTCGGCCAGCAGCACGCAGCCCTGCGTCACACTCAGCCAGGCAAGGCCGCAGCGCGCGCGCTTGCTCTGGTGCACGCTCAGTAGGGTGGATTCCTGCTTGTCGGACAGCAGCTCGGCATCGGTCAGCGTGCCCGGTGTGACGACGCGCACCACCTTGCGCTCTACCGGCCCCTTGGACGTGGCGACGTCGCCCACCTGTTCGGCAATGGCCACCGACTCGCCCATTCGGATGAGCCGCGCCAGGTAGGTCTCCAGCGCATGGAACGGCACCCCCGCCATCAACACCGGCTGACCAGCCGACTGGCCGCGCTGTGTCAACGTGATGTCGAGCAGGCGCGCAGCCTTTTCGGCATCGGCATGGAACACCTCGTAGAAGTCGCCCATGCGGTAGAACAGCAGTGTGTCGGGGTGCCCGGCCTTGAGGGCGAGGTACTGCTGCATCATGGGCGTGTGGGCGGACAGGTCGGCTGCGTGCGGCGTTTGCGGGGCGTCGGTCATGTGTTTGGGGACGCTCTCAAGGGTCGCTTGCGCGACCTGTTAAAACTGCCATTGTCCATGAGGAATCGGAGTGGTCCATGCAACTGCAACATGCGAGGGCTCCTCGCATGGAAATGATTTTCCGGAAGGTTACGATTCGTAATACTATGCCGCCACACGGTTTTTTTTACGCGCTTCTGGCAGACGAAATACACAGTCCGCTGCTTATATGGGAGAGTTCGTTGTGACATCCGGCGCGTCCGTTCCTCAACCTCATCCGGTCGTGCAGGGTGGCTCCGCGCCCTCGGCCGTCGATCTTGCGGGTGGGTGGGCATTGTTCGACGCGCTTCCCGTAGCGGTCCTTGCGTTTAAGAAGGTGGGTGCTGAGTTGCGCCTGCAATCTGCCAACGCTGCGGCCCACCGCCTGCACGGCTTGCAGGCGCTCGGATCGCCTGAGGCGTCGGCAGCCAAGGTGTTTGTGCTTCTCATGGGGACGCACCTGCTGGATCAACTCCATGCGGTGGCGCAGTTGGGGGCTCCCCTGAACTGCCAGCAGGTGTTGCGCGACCAGGGCCAGTTGCGCCTGGCCTGGAAAGTTCATGCAGAGCGCCTGCGTATCGGCAGCATTCTGGTGACAGTGCAGGACATCTCGGAGACAGAGGCTTTGGCAAGCAGTTTGACGGGCGCCGAAAGCGCGCTTGCCGAAAATCAGCGCGAACTGCGTGAGCAGACTGAGGTCTTCAGTGCCATGGAGAGCATGGCGCGCTCAGGTTACTGGCGCCGCATCCGCGACGAAGGTGAGTCGGTGCTGCTGTGGTCTCCAGGTCTGTGCGACATCGCAGGCCATGAACGCCAGGAATGGATCAGCACGGAGCGCGCGCTCGGCGGCGTGGTGCCTGAAGACCGCGAAGTTTTCGAATCGGCACATGGTGCCGGACGCAATAGTGATGTGGAATACCGCTGGCGCCGACCAGACGGGCAGGTGCGCTGGATGCGATCACGCGTGCGCTTGCCGGCCCAGCAGGACGGTATGCTGGTCGAGATGGGGGTGGTGCAAGACGTTACTGAGGAACACCGCGCAGCCGAGCAGTTGCACGGCCAACTCGATTTCATCAAGAGCATTGCCGGCAACATTCCCGGCATCATTTACCAGTGCCGGGTGCACCTGGATGGCAGCCTGAGCCTGCCCTACCTCAGCGATGCTGTGAACGATTTGCTGGGCGTTTCCGAGGCTTTGGCGCGGAAAGATTTTCAGGCCTTGTCACGCAATGTCGTGAAGGCCGACTTGCCCAGGCTGCGCCGCTCTTTTCTCCGTGCCGTGCGCACGCTGTCTCCCTGGTATTGCGAATATCGGGTGCGCATGCCCGGCGGCGAGGTGCGCTGGCATACGACGCGAGCGGCA
>JBQMQB010000294.1:0-3172 GCA_052172715.1 Giesbergeria sp.
GCCATCTTGGGGTTCCAGAACCGGGTCTGGTGGCCGAAGTGAACGCCGGCTTCCAGCATTTCGCGCATAGTGACTGCCATAAAAGTGCTCCAAAGGTTGGGTCTAAAATCCAGTCCGACATCGCTGCCCGCCACTTAATACGCTGGCTAGGCCGCAACACCTTGGCGGGACTGGTTTGCTATTTGTTTCGCCGGGTTTCTACTCCCCGCAAAACCCAAGGATTCTAGCATAGGCATGGCAAAAGACCTTGACAGTGCACTGCGCATGCTGCAGGCGGGCGCCACCGACGCCGAAGAAGAAATGGCGGCCTGCGTGGCCCGTGCACAGGCGCCCGAATGCCGCCACGCGTTCTCGCTCCCTCTATTTGACGAGGCCTTGCGCGAAGCGGCCGACCCCGAGTTGGCGCACCTCCCTTTGGCCGGCCTGTCGGTTTCGGTCAAAGACCTCTTCGACATGCAGGGCATTACCAGCACCGCCGGATCCACCGTGCTGGCAACCGAGCTGCCCGCACGGCAAGATGCACGCGCCGTGGCACGGCTGCGTGCGGCGGGGGGTGTCGTCATCGGCCGCACACAAATGGTCGAGTTCGCTTTCTCCGGCGTCGGCACCAATCCCCATTTCGGCACACCTGCCGCCTTCGATGGACGTTTTGGCGCTTTACCTGGCCCCGCACGCGTGCCGGGCGGCTCCTCCTCCGGCGCGGCGGTGTCCGTAGCCACCGGCGCAGCGTTCATTGGTCTGGGGTCAGACACCGGCGGTTCGATACGCATTCCAGCAGCCCTCTGCGGCATCGTCGGCTTCAAAAGCACGGCGCGCCTGGTACCGACCGAAGGCGCAGTGCCACTCTCGACCACGCTCGACACCGCCTGCGCCATGACCCGGTCGGTGCGTGACGCCGTGGTGGTCCACGAAATACTCGCCGCACGGCGCGTCACGCGCAGCCCGGCGCCGCTGTCGGCGTGGCGCTTGGCAGTGCCCTGTGGGGTGTTCCTAGAGGGACTGGACGCCCCCGTACGCACGGCGTTTGAGCGCGGCATCGCGCAACTGCGCCGAGCAGGCGCGAAAATTCAAGAGATTGCGCTGCCGCAAGCTGAGGCACTGTCCGGCTTGCAGGTGCGCGGCAGCTTCGCCGCCGCCGAGAGCTTTGCTTGGCACCGGCGTCGGCTCGCCAATCAGGCTGCTGCTTACGACCCACGCGTGTTGACACGCATCGAGCGCGGGGCAGCCATGTCCGCTGCGGACTACATCGACCTGTTGCAGGCACGTACTGCCTGGATGTCCTCGATAGAGACTTCCATCGCCAACTTCGACGCCCTGCTCTCGCCCACCGTACCAATCACCGCGCCACTACTTTCCAGTGTCGTCCCGGCCGACGGCCAGGACGCCGCTCAAGATGCCGCACGCGATGCCGAGTTCCAGCGCGCAAATGCCTTGCTGCTGCGCAACACCAGCGTCGTCAATATGCTCGACGGCTGCGCGCTCTCCCTTCCCTGCCATGTGCGCGGCGAGTTGCCAGTGGGTCTGATGGTCTGGCACGGCGCACTGCACGACGATGCAGTGCTCAGCATTGGCCTGCGCATCGAAGAAACACTATCAAATTGATAGCTGCAATCGCTTGCAAAATAAGCTCCAAAGCCCTATAAATAATATAACTCATGAAGATAGCCATCGTCGGTGCCGGGGCGGCCGGTGTTACCAGCGCATATGAGCTGGCGCGCGCAGGCCATGAGGTCACAGTGTTCGAACGCCGCGCCAGCGTGGCTGAGGAATCGAGCTTTGCTCCTGGTGCCGTGCTTGGCCCAGGGCTGCTCACACCCTGGGCCATGCCTGGCTCCATGGCGGTGCCCAGCCTTGTCGGCTCAGGCAACCGCGTGCGAACACGCGGCGCCACCGTGACAGAGCTGCGCTGGCTTTGGCACTGGCGCGGCGCAGCGCGCGCAGCACAGCGCAGCAGCGAGCCACTGCCCGCCATGCGTGCGCTGGCGCGGTTAACCCAGTTCAGCCAGCAGTGCTTTCTAGAGACGGTGGAGGCACTGGAACTTGAACTGGAACGCAGCCAGGGCGCGCTGGTACTTCTACAGGACAAAAAGAATGCGAACCTGCTGCGTGCAGCAGTGACTGCCCTGCGAGATGCCGGCACAGCGCTGCATGAAATCGACGCCCAAGCCGCGCGCGAGATCGAACCAGGCTTGGCAGACACCGAGCGTCTGCCTCTCGCCCTGCACCTGCCGCAGGCTGAGGCAGCCAACTGCCGCCAGTTCACCGGCGCCCTGCGCCAGGCGGCGCAGCGCCTGGGCGTGGCATTCGAGTTTCAGGCGGATGTTGCCCGCCTTACCCCTACAAGCGGCCGCATGGCGGTGGTACTCCAAGGCGATGGAGAGACGCGCCACTTCGACGCGGCGGTGCTGTGCACAGGCACCCAGGCGGCGCACCTGCTGGGGCCCCTCGGTCTGTACCTGGGCATGGTCGCCCTCTGGGGCAGCTCACTTACGGCGCCCTTGCGGGAAGATGCAGATCTGCCGCAGGGCGTGGTCATCGACGTAGCGCGCCAGGTCACGATCTCGCGCCTGGGCCAGCGCATTCGCGTGGCAGGTGGCGCAGAACTCGGGCGCAGTGACGGCACACCCCATCCGGCCACCGTGCGCCACCTCCACGAGGCGCTGGACGCCTGGTTCCCCGGCTGCGCCCAGCGCCCCGGCATGCAGCTGTGGCGCGGCGCGCGGCCTATGCGGCCAGGCGGCCTGCCCGCACTGGGTGCAAGCGGCGTCCCCGGCCTATGGCTCAACCTGGGCCACGGCGGCTGCGGTTGGTCGCTGACAAGCGGCTGCGCACGCCTGTTGGCCGATGCGCTGAGCGGGCGCGCACCCGCATTGGAGGCCGGCGAACTGGCCCATTTCTCCACCGCCAAAGCTTGACCCAGGCAGCTGCACGAGACAAAGCAGCCCGCCCATAATCGTGCGCATGCTGCGCATCCTTCCCAACCAGCCCCACGCCCTGCACGACCTGACCGCCACGCGCGCCTTGGAGCAGGCCACGGCGGCGCAGTTGCCCGCACACACGCTGATGCAGCGCGCAGGCCTTGCCACCGCCAGCCTGGCACTGGCACTGGCACCCCACGCGCGCCAGGTGTGGATCGTGTGTGGCCCAGGCAACAACGGCGGCGACGGGCTGG
>JBQMQB010000295.1:0-3171 GCA_052172715.1 Giesbergeria sp.
TTGCCGCCTTCCATGATCACGTTCATGAATTTGGACAGCTCTACATTGCCGAATTTAGGGTCCGGCAGGATTTCACGTTTGGGGACTTCGCGACGACGTGGCATTTTTCACCTCTTAATTGCTTCAGTTGGCATCTTTTCAGACACCGCGAGATCCATTTGGAATCCCACTTACTCGACCCACACGAAACATTCGCGCTTGGGGTCACTTCGTTTGAGCCGCCAGCCAGGCGAACCAAACACCGATTGTCTTTACCGAAAAACGCAGGGCTTATTTGGCCTTGGGCTTCTTGGCGCCGTACTTGGAGCGCGACTGCTTGCGGTCTTTCACGCCTTGCAAGTCGAGCGAACCGCGCACGATGTGGTAACGCACACCTGGCAAGTCCTTGACACGACCGCCGCGCACCAGCACGACGCTGTGCTCTTGCAGGTTGTGGCCTTCACCGCCGATGTAGGAGATGACCTCAAAACCGTTGGTCAGGCGCACCTTGGCGACCTTACGCAGAGCGGAGTTAGGCTTCTTAGGCGTCGTGGTGTACACACGGGTGCACACGCCGCGGCGCTGTGGCGAGTTTTCCATCGCCGGGCTCTTGGACTTGGTCTTTTCGACCTCACGCCCGTGACGCACGAGCTGGTTAATGGTTGGCATGAATACTTCGTTCCTAAACGTGAAATGCGAAAACGTGAATCCCTTCGGAAATTCCGAAAAGCCTTCAAATGTAGCAGATGACAAAACCGCAGGCAAGCCAGGGAGCCCGGCAGCGCTACTAAGCGCCAGCGATGGCGCTGGTCTGTCGTTTACTTGATCCAGAGGCGGATGGCGTCCCAGGCGCGGCCAAAGATGCCCGCTTGCGGCACGTCGTCCAAGGCCACCAACGGCACTTCACGTACCGTTTGCTCGCCAATGACCACCTTGAGCTTGCCGATCTCCTGGCCTTTGGTGAAGGGCGCGACCAGTGGATCTTGCCGCACCACCTGGGTCGTCACCTTGCCAGCGCTGCCTGCGGGAACGGCAATCACGATCGGGTCGGGGCTGCCGATCTTGATCGTGTTTTGTGCCCCCTTCCATACCGTGGGCGTCTCGACTGGCTGGCCTGCATCAAAGAGCTTGACCGCGTCGAACGCGGTATAGCCCCAGTTGAGAAGCTTCTGGCTTTCGTTGGCGCGTGCGTTCTCACTGGCCGCACCAAGCACGATGGAGATCAACCGCCGTCCGCCCACATTGGGAAATTCACGCTTGGCGGTAGATACCAAGCAGTAGCCCGCGGCGGCGGTGTGGCCTGTCTTCATGCCGTCCACAGACGGATCGCGGTAGAGCAGCAGATTGCGGTTGTTGCTGTTGGAGGTTGGCGTGCCAGCGTAGCGGTACTGCTTGGTCGAGTAGTAGTGCATGTACTCGGGAAAGTCGTGCTGCAGGCGCGCAGTGATCACCGCGAGGTCGCGCGCAGTGGTCGTGTGGCCGGGCTCCGTCAGACCTTCCGGATTTTTGTAGGCTGTGCCTTTGAGGCCCATGGCCAGAGCCTGGTCGTTCATCATCTTGACAAACTGCTCTGCCGTGCCGCCCACGCCTTCGGCAAGCGCCATCGTGGCGTCGTTGCCCGACTGAATGATCATGCCGCTGATCAAGTCGTCCACCGGCACCTGCATCTTGGGGTCGATGAACATGCGTGAGCCTGGCATCTTCCAGGCACGCTCACTCACCGGGAGCGTCTGCGTGAGCGTGATTTTCTTGGCGCGCAGGGCATCAAACACCACGTACGCGGCCATCAACTTGGTAAGCGACGCCTGCTCTACCGGAGCATCAATGTCCTTGGCTGCCAGCATCTGGCCGGACGTGACATCCATTAGCAAATAATTGCGCGCCGCGATTTCGGGTGGTTGGGGAGCAGTTTGGGCAGCAGCGCCAGCGGCGGCGACCAATGCGATGGCAGGAACAACAAGGCGGCGCAAAGCGCGGAAGATTCGTATCATGTAAATGGCAGATGGATCGGAAGAAAAGAGAGAAAAACCGGAGTCTGGGAAGGCCCCGCGCGGCTCAGGCAGGCGCCATCAGGTGGCGCACCACCAAGCTCTTGAGCAACGGCAATTGCCCGTGAAAGAAATGCCCTACGCCGGGAATGACCGTCACCGGCAGGGTTTGGGGCCGCGCCCAATCGAGCACGCTGGCCAGCGGCACGGTGTCGTCTGCCTCACCGTGCACCACCAAAGTGCGCGAATGGGCCTCGGAAGGCACAGGCGCCACCGCGTTGCGGCTGGCCGCCGTGCCGACGAGCACTGCGTGCTGCAGCTCGCGCTCGCCCCAGAGCTGCGCCAGTGCATGGCTGGTGACGAACGCGCCAAACGAGAAACCGGCCAATGCCAGCGGCCCCGTGGGCGCCACCTGGCGGACCACCTCCAGCAGATCGGCCAGCTCGCCGCGCCCCTCATCGTGCGTACCGGCGCTTTCGCCGACCCCACGGAAGTTGAAGCGCACTGCCGTGTAACCGCACTGCACGAAGGCCCTGGCCAGCGTCTGCACCACTTTGTTGTGCATGGTGCCGCCAAACAGCGGGTGCGGGTGCGCAATCACAACCACGCCGCGCGCGGCCGTGGCCACATCGCGCAGCGCCTCGATGGCGCCAGCCTCGCCTTGCAGGCTCAAGCGTTCGGTATGGGCGTTCAATGGACTATTCTTTTCATAGCTGTCAGCGCTTATAGATTAAGCGATAGAGCCAAATTTTTCAGTATTTTGCCTGCAGTACAGCAGGCGCAAGGTTGAGCGACTTTTAGCGCCCAAGTTCCGGGGGCGTACGCAAACGCTCGACCACCACGCCGCCCACCAAGTGCGAATCGACGATTTCATCAATATCCGCCAGGTCCACGTAGCTGTACCAGACCCCTTCGGGATAGACCACCGCCACCGGCCCGGCGGCGCAGCGGTCCAGGCACCCCGATTTGTTCACCCGCACCTTGCCCGGCCCGGCGATGCCGGCCTTCTTGACGCGCGATTTACAGTGGTCGAACGCGGCCTGCGCGCCGTGCTGCGCACAGCAGGCCTCGCCGTTGGGCCGCTCGTTGAGGCAGAAAAAGATGTGGCGCGCAAAGTAGCCGGGCGCGGCGGCGTTGGTTTCGCTCATGGCCCCATTCTAAAAGTCGTCCCGCAAAACCCTAAGAGGCTGTCGCGCTTGGAAAT
>JBQMQB010000296.1:0-3146 GCA_052172715.1 Giesbergeria sp.
CGGGTGCTGGCGAAACAGGGCCGGGCCAATCAGCGGCAGGTCACTCAGCCAGGGTAGCGTGAACTTCTGCATTTCGGGCATGCGCGCCTGCACGTAGCCAATGCCCACAAAGGCGGAGAAGCCGACGCCAAACAGGCTGAGCGCCAAGCCCGTGGCGTACTGGTTGGTGCCCAGCCAGATGACCAGCCAGCCAAACACGCCCGCCAGCAGCGCGCCCGCCAGCATGCCCGCAGCAAAGCCCAGCCAGGGGTTGCCGGTGTGCACCACGGCAGCAAAACCGGCGATAGCGGCGCACAGCATCATGCCTTCAGCCCCCAGGTTGACGATGCCCGATTTTTCGTTGATCAACAGACCCAGCGCCGCAATCGCCAGCACGGTGCCGGCGTTCAGCGTGGAGCCAATAAGGAGTACCCAGGATTCCATGTCAGCTCCCCGCCTTTACCACCGCCGCGCGCACCCAGCGCACACGGTAGGCGATCAGGGTGTCGCAGGCCAGCAGCGTGAACAGCAGCAGGCCCTGGAACACTCCTGTGAGTGATTTGGGCAGCCCCAGGCGCGACTGCGCCAGCTCACCGCCGATGTAGAACATGCTCATCAAAATGGCCGACAGCACCATACCCACTGGATGCAGCCGCCCAACGAACGCGACGATGATGGCTGCGAAGCCGTAGCCTGCCGGTACATAGGGCGTGAGCTGGCCAATCGGCCCTGCCACTTCCAGCGCACCCGCAAGGCCGGCCGCGCCGCCCGACGCCAGCAGCGCAATCCACAGCGCACGGCGCGACGAAAACCCGGCATAGCGCGCCGCGGCGGGCGCCAGACCCGAGACTTGCTGGGCAAAACCGGCGCGCGAGCGAAACAGAAACAGCCACAGCAGCGCCGAACCGGCCAGCGCCAACAACAAGCCAATATTCATGCGCGAGCCCGCCATGAGTTTGGGAATTTGCGTGGTTTTCTCGAACGCACGCGTTTGCGGGAAGTTGTAGCCCATGGGGTCTTTCCACGGCCCGAACACCAGGTAGCTCAGCACCAGGATGGCGACATACACCAGCATCAGGCTGACCAGAATTTCGTTGGCGTTGAACTTGTCGCGCAGCAGCGCCGTAAGCCCGCCCCAGGCCATGCCGCCCAGCGTACCGGCCAGCAGTACCGCCACCATGATCCAGCTGCCTGTCGTTTTGTCGGCCATCAGCGCCACACCGCCAGCGGCAATGGCGCCCATGACGAACTGGCCTTCGGCGCCGATGTTCCAGACGTTGGAGCGAAAGCACACGGCCAGGCCGAGCGCAATCAGCAGCAGCGGCGTGGCCTTGACCATCAGCTCGCCGAGCGCATAACGCGACTTGAGCGGCTCCCAGAAGAACACCTCCAGGCCACGCAGTGGGTCTTTGCCCAGCGCCGCAAACAGCGCCACACCAATCAGCACAGTGATGGCGAGCGCCAGCAGCGGGGAGCCGTAGGTCCACCATTTGGATGCCTGTGGGCGCGCTTCAAGCTTGAGCATGGTGTGCCTCCGCTGTCTGGGCCAGGTGCTGCTGCACATCGGCGTGCCACAAGCCACTCATCCATTCGCCAATGCGCGGCGCCGTGGCGTCGGCGCGGTCCACCGAGGGCGACAAACGGCCCTTGGCCATGACGTAGAGGCGGTCGGAAATATCAAACAATTCGTCCAACTCCTCACTGAGCACCAGCACCGCACAACCGGCACCCCGCAGCGCCAAAATTTCGCCGCGTATCTGCTGCGCCGCGCCCACGTCCACACCCCAGGTGGGCTGCGAGACGATCAGCAAGCGCGGGCCCGCCGAAATCTCACGCCCGACAATGAATTTTTGCAAATTACCACCCGAGAGCGACTGCGCCGGCGCATCCGGCCCACCGGCCTTGACGCCAAAGCGCGTGATGATGCCCTGGGCTTGGCGGCGCAGGCTTGCCACATCGATCCAGCCGAGCTTGCGCACCGCGTCGCTGCGCGTCAACAGCAGGTTGTGCGCCAGACCAATGCTGGGCACAGCACCTCGCCCAAGGCGCTCTTCTGGCACAAAGTGAAGGCCAAGCGCGCGGCGCTGGCGCGGGCCCAGCCGGCCGGCGTTCTGGCCCGCCACCTGCACCATGGCTGGCGCTGCGCGCGGGTCTTCGCCCGAAAGCGCATAGAGCAGCTCCTTCTGGCCGTTGCCCGATACACCGGCAATGCCCACCACCTCACCGGCTTGCACCTGCATCTCGATGTCGATCAGGTCAACGCCAAACGGGTCGGTGCGCTGCAGGTTCAGGTTGTCCACCTTCAGCACGACCGCACCCAGTTGCGCCGCTCGGTGCTCCAGCGCCGGCGGCTCAGCACCAATCATCAAGCGAGAGAGCGAGGCGTTGGACTCTTCGCGTGGATCGCACACGCCCGTCACCTTGCCGCCGCGCATCACCGTGCAGGCGGCGCAGAGGGAGCGAATTTCGTGCAGCTTGTGGCTGATATAGAGAATGCTGCAGCCCTCGCTCGCCAGTTTGCGCAGCACCACGAACAGGCGCTCAACGGCCTGTGGTGTGAGGACGGAGGTAGGCTCGTCGAGGATGAGCACGCGCGGCTCGGTAAGCAGTGCGCGAATGATTTCCACCCGCTGCATCTCGCCCACCGACAGCGTATGCACCGGGCGCTCAGGGTCGATATCGAGGCCATAGTCGGCCGCCTTGGCGGTGATGCGCCGCGCCACTTCGGCGAGCGAGAGGCTTCTGTCCAGCCCGAGCCAAACATTTTCGGCCACGGTGAGTGTGTCAAACAGGCTGAAGTGCTGGAACACCATGGCAATGCCGAGCTGCCGCGCTTCCTGCGGGTTGCGAACCTGCACGCTGCGGCCATCGAACTCCACGCTGCCTTCGTCCGGGCGCACTGCGCCGTAGATGATTTTCATCAGCGTGGACTTGCCAGCGCCGTTCTCGCCCAGCACGGCGTGAATTTCACCGGGCTGAACCGTGAGCGATACACCGCTGTTGGCGACGACGGCCGGATAGCGTTTGGTAATGCCTGACAACTGCAGCCGTGGCGGCGCCGGTGGTGCGTGGGGATTCATGCGCTGGTTTGTCTCCGTGATCTTGTATTTTATTAACCAAATTGGCACGTAGCGCTTATTTTATAGGCGCATGCAGCTATCCTTTTG
>JBQMQB010000297.1:0-3137 GCA_052172715.1 Giesbergeria sp.
ATGGCTGCCCTGCGCAAATGGCTGTTTACCGGCCTTCTGGTCATCGTCCCTGGGGCGATCACGCTGGCCGTGCTCAATTGGTTGGTGGGGCTGCTCGACCAAACGCTGCTGATCCTGCCTGCCGCCTGGCACCCAGACCGTTTGCTGGGCTTTCACATTCCCGGTTTTGGCGTCCTGCTGGCCCTGCTCATCTTGCTGGTGACCGGAGCGGCAACCAGCAACTTTGCCGGTCGCAAGCTCGTGCAATGGGGCGACCGTCTGGTCAGTCGCATCCCCGTGGTGCGTTCGATTTACTCCAGCGTCAAGCAGGTGTCCGACACCTTGTTTTCCGAAGGCGGTAACGCCTTTCGCACTGCCGTGCTGGTGCAGTGGCCGCGCGAGGGCGTATGGACGGTAGCGTTCATCACCGGTGCGCCGGGCGGCGAGGTGGCCGCGTTGCTGCAGGACGATTACGTCAGCGTGTACGTGCCCACCACGCCCAACCCGACGGGCGGCTATTTCGTCATGCTGCGCAGGAGCGATTGCATCGAGCTTGAAATGGGCGTTGATGCCGCCCTGCGTTACATCGTCTCCATGGGTGTCGTCGTGCCGCATGAAGCGGCGTCGACCTTGCCCGTCTGATTTTTCTCAATGCGCCTTGAAGGGCGCCGGAAGTTTTGCCATGGCCATGCGTTCCCACTATTGCGGTCTTGTGACCGAAGCCCTGCTGGGCCAAACCGTCACCCTCTCTGGCTGGGTGAATCGCCGCCGCGACCATGGCGGCGTGATCTTTATTGACCTGCGCGACCGCGAAGGCTATGTGCAAGTGGTCTGCGACCCCGACCGTGCCGACATGTTCGCCACGGCCGAAGACGTGCGCAATGAGTTCTGCGTGCAGGTAAAAGGCTTGGTGCGCGCGCGCCCGCAAGGCACCATCAACGAGAACCTCAAGAGCGGCAAGATCGAGGTGCTGTGCCATGAGTTGAAGGTGCTCAACCCTTCAGTTACGCCCCCTTTCCAGATCGATGAAGAGAACTTGTCGGAAACCACGCGCCTCACGCACCGGGTGCTCGACCTGCGTCGCCCGTATATGCAAAACAACCTCATGCTGCGCTACCGCGTCAGCATGGAAGTGCGCAAGTTCCTCGATACGCATGGTTTTGTGGACATCGAAACCCCCATGCTCACCAAGAGCACGCCCGAAGGCGCGCGCGATTACCTCGTGCCCAGCCGCGTGCACGACGGCATGTTCTTTGCTCTGCCCCAATCCCCCCAGTTGTTCAAGCAGCTCTTGATGGTGGCCGGTTTTGACCGCTACTACCAAATCACCAAGTGCTTCCGCGACGAAGACTTGCGCGCCGACCGCCAGCCTGAGTTCACCCAGATCGATATTGAAACCTCGTTCATGGAAGAGCAGGAAATCCGCGACCTGACGCAGGAAATGATCAAAACCGTGTTCCAGAACACGTTGGGTGTGGACCTGGGCGAGTTCCCTGTCATGACCTACCAGGACGCCGCTTACCGCTTTGGCTCGGACAAACCCGACCTGCGCGTCAAGCTCGAATTCACCGAACTCACCGATGTGATGAAGGACGTGGACTTCAAGGTGTTCTCCGGCGCCGCCAACATGAAGAAGGGCCGCGTGGTGGCCCTGCGCGTACCCGGCGGCGCGCGTGAAACTGGCGGCCTCTCGCGCGGCGAGATTGATGGCTATACCGAGTTCGTCAAAATTTACGGCGCCAAGGGCCTGGCCTATATCAAGGTCAACGAGCTGGCCAAGGGGCGCGACGGCTTGCAATCGCCCATCGTCAAGAACATCCACGACGCGGCAATTGCCGAAATCTTGAAGCGCACTGGTGCGCAAGACGGTGATCTGCTGTTCTTCGGTGCCGACAAGGAAAAGGTCGTCAACGACGCCATTGGTGCGCTGCGCATCAAGATCGGCCACAGCGAATTCGGCAAGAAAAACGGCCTGTTTGAAGACCGCTGGGCACCGCTGTGGGTGGTGGATTTCCCCATGTTCGAGCAAGACGAAGAAAACGACCGCTGGGTGGCCGTGCACCACCCCTTTACCGCTCCGAAAGACGGCCACGAAGACTACATGGTCACCGCGCCCGAGAAGTGCATCTCCAAGGGTTATGACATGGTGCTGAACGGCTGGGAGATGGGCGGCGGCTCGGTCCGTATCCACCGCGCCGATGTGCAGCAAAAAGTGTTTGATGCGCTCAAAATCACGCCCGAAGAAGCGCAGCAGAAGTTCGGCTTCCTGCTCGACGCGCTGCAGTACGGTGCGCCCCCGCACGGTGGCTTGGCCTTTGGCCTGGACCGCATCGTCACCATGATGACCGGCGCCGAGTCCATCCGCGACGTGATTGCCTTCCCCAAGACGCAGCGTGCCCAGTGCCTGCTGACCCAGGCCCCTTCGCCCGTGGATGAGAAGCAACTGCGCGAATTGCACATTCGTCTGCGCAATGTGGATGCCGTCAAGGCCGATTAATCCACTGCTGTCCTTCGGGCAAAATCCACAGGGCGCCTTTTATGGCGCCCTTTTTTGTCGCGGCTCCACCCCCTGTCTTTTCTGAAATGATGAACCTTAATCGTCTTGCAAACCCCCGCATAGGGGTTGTGTTGGCTGTTCTGCTGGTGCTCGGCGGCTGCGGCGAAAAGAAAACGGAGCTCGGTCAAGGTGGTTCGGTTGTCACGGGCTCTGCAGGCCCGCAGGGCGCCCAAAATGCGGCGCGTGAGCTGCTGCGCTGCGATGCACCTGTGGCCACGCTGGCGCTGGCCGAAAACCCGAACGGCTATGTCATGGGCACTGGGTACCAGTTGCCGGCTTCGCCCGTGCCTTTGATCAAGCTGCTGGCGCAGCAGAGCGGGTGCTTTCGGGTGGTGGACCGCAAGGCGGGCTTGCGCGGCACGATCCAGGAGCAGGAACTGAAAGAGGCAGGCGTGCTGCGCCCGAACTCCACTGTGGCCAAAGGCAAGGGCTATGAGGCCCAGTACACGCTGACTCCCAGCCTCACGTTCAGCGAGCAGGATGCAGGGCGCGGCCTGGCCGGTGTGGTCGCCATGATTCCGGTGCTGCGCGATATCGCGGGGCTCGCCGGGCTGGTGGAGCAGGTCAAGTTCAAAGAGGCGCAGACCGCGCTGCTGCTGTC
>JBQMQB010000298.1:0-3109 GCA_052172715.1 Giesbergeria sp.
GCTGCTGACCCGTCGTGCGCGTGTGATGAAAGGCCTCTGCGGAGGCCTTTCATCTGGGTGGGTAACTCTGGGCGGCTCTTTTTTCCCCGCTTACGGGTTGGGCCTGTTAGACGAGAAGGCCGGTCTATTTAGACTTCCCTGGCGCCAAACTTCCGTGCACATTCCCTTGCAGCTCGAGCACCTGGGCCATGTTGTCGTACGCCAGACCGTCGGCTGTGAAACGATCTTTTCCGCGGGTGAGGACCACGGGTTTGTGGGAGCTCACGCGTTCGAGCTGTGGCCACAAGTGGAGGAATTCGCCTTCGAATGAGAGCTGTGGCTGCGCTTTGTCGTGATCCCCAGGCACCGCTTCGCGTACAACGCTGGCATGGCCAAAGAGCTGTACTTCGGAACCGTCTGCATTGCTTAGCGCGCGGTCTGCCGTAGCACGGGTGACGCGTCCAGTAGTATCTTGCGCGCGCATGCGCATGCGGTCGATCTCCAGCGTGCCAGTGTCGGGGTAATGGCGCCCCATTTCGCCCTTCACCTCGCTGAGCAACTGGCCTTGGGCGCCAAAGTTTTTCACCGAGAAGTTTTGCATGAAATAGTCGGGTTCGTGTCCGCGTACCGGCTCCGGCGCACTAGATGGCACTGAAGGCGCGCTTCGTACCAGCCACCAACTGGCAAGTGCCAAAACCCCCATGAGCATCACGGGCAGGTACACCGTAAAGCGATCCCACACGCGCTGAGAACGTCCGATCATTTGCAGTAGTCGGCGAGCAGGTTGGCGTAGCGCCCGCTGGCTACCAGCAGCAGATCACAGAACTCGCGCGCAGCGCCAGAGCCCGCAGGAGCTTGCGTGATGTGGTGGGCGCTGGCGCGCACTTCCGCATGTGCTCCCGGTGGCGCGCAGGCAAAGCGGGCGCGTCGCATCATCGGCAGGTCGGGCCAGTCGTCGCCCATCGCGGCGGCCTGGTTCCAGCTGAGACCGAGCTCGGTGAGAAGGCACTCGGCTGCTGGGCGCTTGTCTTCAGTGCCGAATACCGCGTGCTGCACGCCGAGCGCCGTGAGCCGCAAGCGTAAGGGCACCGAGTCGCGCCCGGTGATAACCGCAGGCACGATACCCGCGCGCTGTAGCAGCTTGAGGCCATGGCCGTCGAGCGTGCTGAAGCGCTTGAGGGTTTCGCCAGCCTCGCTGAAATAAATTCCACCGTCCGTCAGCACACCATCTACGTCGAAAAACGCCACGCGTACTTCCTGCGCTGCCAGCAGAAGCTCGGGTGCAAAGCGCAATGTGGGGAGTGGTTGACGGACGATCTGCATGTCAGATAACCTTGGCGCGCATCAGGTCGCGGATGTGCACCACACCTTGCAGCAGAGAATCGTTGCCGACCACCAGCACGCTGGTGATACCGTGGGTCTCCATAAGCGCCGCCGCGTCTGCCGCCAGGGCATCGCCAAGGATGGTGAGCGGGTTCGGGTGCATGAGCTGCGTGGCGGTGCTGTGGCGCAGGTCAGTGCCGTTCTCGATACGTCGGCGCAGATCGCCGTCGGTGAAAATGCCGAGGATGCGGCCCGCTTCGTCCACCACAGCGGAGGCACCCAGGCCCTTGGCACTCATCTCGCGCATCAGCTCGCTGAATCCGGCTTGCGGGCCCACGCGCGGTAGTTCGTCGCCGCTGCGCATCACGTCGCTGACATGCGTCAGAAGCTTGCGGCCCAAGGCTCCTCCTGGGTGTGAGCGAGCGAAGTCCTCTGCGCGGAAACCCCTCGCATCGAGCAGTGCTACGGCCAACGCATCGCCGATGGCAAGCTGCGCAGTGGTGCTGGTCGTGGGCGCGAGGTTGAGAGGACATGCCTCGCGCTCGACGCTGCAATCGAGCACCGTGTCGGCGTGCTGCGCCAATGCCGACTGCGGCTTGCTGGTAATGGCCACTAGCGGCGTGCCAAGACGGCGCAGCACCGGGAGAATTGCGATCAGCTCGGCGCTCTCTCCGCTGTTGGAGATTGCCAGCACCAGATCGCCAGAGGTCACCATGCCCAGATCACCATGGCTGGCTTCGGCCGGGTGCACAAACAGCGCCGGGGTGCCGGTGGATGCCAAAGTGGCCGCGATCTTGCGCCCTACGTGGCCGCTCTTGCCCATTCCCATGACAACGATGCGCCCTGAAGTCTGCAGCATGGCGTGCACCGCATCGGCGAAGGTCGCGTCCAGCGATTCACCCAGGCGTTTAAGGGCGGCCGCCTCGATTTCAAAGGTTTCGCGCCCTAGTCTAAGGGCTTGCTGTGGGTCAAAAGGGCGCGAGGGGGCTTGGGCAGCGTGCATCTTAGGATTCTATCGGCGGCGCTCCGCTAGCATTGGGCCATGTCCAGTCTTGCTCTGACGCTTTTGTACCTGCTTGCCGCAGTGCTCGGCGTGGTTGCGTGTCGCAGCCTGCGTCTGCCCCCCATGCTCGGCTACCTGGTCGCTGGGGTTCTGATTGGGCCCAACGCCCTGGCGCTGGCACGCAACTCTGATAGCGTGCGCCATCTGGGTGAATTCGGCGTCGTGTTTTTGATGTTTGCGATTGGCCTCGAATTCAGTCTGCCCAAACTGCGGGCTATGCGCAGTCAGGTGTTTGGGCTGGGCCTGATGCAGGTGGCGCTGACCATGGTGCTCGGCTTTGGTGGCACGCTGGTTTTGGCGCGCATGCTTGGCGGTGTATGGGATGTGGGATGGCAGACGGCGCTGGCGTTGGCAGGGGTGTTGGCTATGAGTAGCACCGCCATCGTGGTCAAGCTGATGTCCGAGCGCGCCGAACTGGAAAGTGAGCACGGGCGCAACGTCATGGGCATCCTGCTGTTCCAGGATCTGGCGGTCGTGCCACTTCTTGTGTTAGTCCCAGCACTGGGATCGTCGCCCGACAACCTGTTGAGTGCGCTTGGCCTAGCCTTGCTCAAAGCGATCGTGCTTGTGACGGTGCTGTTGACGGGCGGACAAGGCGTCATGCGTTGGTGGCTTACCCAGGTCGCACGGCGCAAGAGCGACGAGTTGTTCATGCTTAACCTGCTGTTGATCACGCTGGGCTTGGCCTGGCTGACGGATTTGGCAGGGCTAAGCCTGGCGCTTGGGGCCTTCATCGCCGGGGTG
>JBQMQB010000299.1:0-3104 GCA_052172715.1 Giesbergeria sp.
CCTCTCGGCCAAAAGGCACGGCGCCCAGGGAAGCCAATTGCAGCTCAAGCACAGACATGCGATCTTGTATAAAAAAACGGATTTTATCCGATTTAGTCTACAAATATGATACTTGGATAGACGGTAGCGGCAGCACGCTGCCAGCAACAGAAGACACCGCGTGCCTGTTCAATACCGCCACGCGCTCGCCGCGCGCAAATTGCTTGAAAATTGCGCCAAACCTGCGGTGTTGTCTGATTCGGCCACCACACCGCCACCGGACAGCACGCGCGAGAGGCGAATGATTTCGGGTCGGATGCCGACCACGGTCATGACTTTGAGTTTTTTCATTGCGTCGCTGCTTCACACTTTACTTTTATAGGGCGACTCAATACACCGCATCGTGGTCGCCCACATCGACCGGAATGACGCGCCCATCTTGAATCAACAGCTCCAATGTGATGCGATAGGAAAGATTGATCGAAACCGAGTGCAAACTTTTCAGACCCCCACTGAGCGCATGCAGCCGCAGGGACGGATGCAAGGGGTTGGCTTGCAGCAGTTGCAGGGTCTTGAGGTACTGCTGGCGCGCATCTGGATGCCGTTTGAGCCAGCGCGCCGCCCTGCGGTTGTACGACTCGGTAAAAACCAGCGCATAGCTCATGGCAGCGCATCAAGCCGGGCCAAATGCGCTTCGGGCGACTCTTGCACAAAGCGGCCGGCGGCCACATCGGCCCGGCTTTGCGCCAAGGCAGCCTCTAGCTCGCAAGCACGCAGATGGTGATAGTGCGCCATATCCATCACCACAAAGCGATCCTTGCCGCGCACCGAAACGATTGCCTCGGCATGCTCGGACAGCACAGCTTCTATAGCCGCAACCCCTTTGGTTTTCAGATCATTGGCACTGATGTAAGACATCACAGCTCCTTGTTAAAACGGAAGCTATCGTACACTCAATCGTACGATTAATAGTGCGCAAGCCCCGTCATTGCGAGCGCAGCGCGGCAATCCAGTACGGCACCTGAATCCCCTGCCGCCACGCGCTCGCCACGGGCGATGCGCTGCATGAAGTCGAGCTTGAGCAGCAGCGCCTTCATGCCTGCTACATCGAGCCGGGTGGTGTTGTGCGAGTTGTATTCGTCGCCATGCCAGCCCGGCGCATTAAGCCCGTTGACCTGCGCCCAGCCGGTGATGCTGGGGCGCACTGGCGAAAAGATCCCGGGCGGCCAGCTTAGCCGACACCAGCAGGGTCAATGCCAGCAGCGGAACGCAGAGCAGCAGCAGGGCCACCAAGGCGGTGGTGAGGTCAAAACCGCGTATCATTGCAGCGTTGGGTGGCAGAGGTTCAATGGGTGTCCACCGTGGCTTGTACGTCGGCAATTAATTGGGCGGCGACCGCGCACAGCTCGTCCACGGTGGATTCGTGCACATCCAGATAGCCCTCGTACTCTGCCAAATTGCGCTTTTGGTGCGCGACATCCAACACCCGCCAACGATTGGCCGGCCAGCCTACAGTGTGGGCAAGGCACTGAAACACGGTGTAGCGGTTTTCACTGCGGTAGCCCTGCCAGCGCAAGGCGGCCAGGGCGGCCGCATGGGCAGCGTTGTAGGCACTGGTGAAACGCCCCTCCAGCGAAACATTGCTCAGGCGGGCGTCGGCCAAACGCGTGCGCGCCATGGCCAGCATGCGCGCTGCCTCGTGCACATTGCGTGGCTCGGCCTTGAGCTGGCCAATGCGCACCAGGTTATCCAGCGGGCTCAACGCCATCGGCATCTCCGATCAGGGCAAGGGTGGGCTGCAGCAACACCCGGTTCACAAAAGAATCGGGCTCGGCCCGGCGCTGTGCAAACTCAAGTGGCGTATAGCAAGTGGGATTGATTTTCCGGCCCAGCTGCGGTTCCAGCGGCACCAGCACATCGAGCACCTCGCTCAGCAGCAGGTCATTGCCCACCAGCATGATGTCTACATCACTGTCAGCCTTATCGGCCTGGCGCGCCACCGAACCATAGACCCACGCCGCTTGCAAGCGCGGCTGCAATGGCGCCAATGCAGCGCGCAGCAGCGGCACCGTGCCCAGTGCCTTGCGGGTGAGCGCCACCAGCTCGTCAAACACCGGGCTTTGCGCATTGGCCACATAGCAACGCAAATTGCCCACGCGCTCTGAACGCACCAGCCCCGCTTCAGCCAAGCGGCGCAGTTCTCGCTGCAACGAGGCACTGCCCAAGCCGGTAAGGCGCAGCAGCTCGCTGAAGTGGTAAGTGCGCTCAGGCTGCCCAAACAGCCACGCATACACGCGTGACTGACTGTCAGAGAAGAGCGCGGAGGCGATGGACATTGCTATATTTTAGCTGGAACGTGCTAATTTTTGGCTTGCTTCCAAGGCTCTGCCAGCAAATCCCGATGGCGGCCGTGCGCATTCGTCATGGTGCGGGGTTTGATGATGTCGCATGCGCTTCGGTCAACAACTGTATGCATTAAACGCGTGCCATGCGGCTCGTTACAAGACGAATAGGTGCTCTGGCTGCGCGCCCGGCACGGCGTTCAGGTTCAGCTTGGCATCGAAGCTGACAAAGCGGCATTGGTGGCGCACGGCCAGGCCGAGCAGGTAGCTGTCGGTCATTTGCCGATGGCCGAGCAGGTGTTGCCAGTGCAGTTGGTCCGCGTCCAGCAGGCTGTAGTCATCGGGCAGAAAAGTATGCGCCGGATGGGCTGCGGCCTGGGCCAGGCGGCTGGCGACCGCGAACAGGGGCAATGCGTGTGGATACGCTGGCTGGGCCATGATGCGCAGGCAGCCGTTTTGCGTAAGGGGGCACGAGGCCCAGCCGTGGACAATCTCCTGCTCCAGCCAGCCCGTTGCGCGCGCATGGTGCATATGCCCGGCATCCAGCAGTGCGATCAGAACGTTGACGTCCAACAGGGAGCGCATGGGGTCAAACACCCTCTGCATCGCGCAACCGGTCGATCAGCTCATTGCTGATCACCGCGCCGCGCGGCGCAAACGGGACGAACCCCGTCGCCGTTGCCGCCGGCACGTTGCCGGCTTGCTGCGCCACACCACCGGTCAGTGCCTGGCGCACCAGGCGCGAGATGACTTTGCCCAGGCTGACGTTTTCCATGCGGGCAA
>JBQMQB010000300.1:0-3098 GCA_052172715.1 Giesbergeria sp.
CCAGCGGCAACTGCGTTGCGGCAAAACCGAGAAAGTAGCCCCCCGAGAGCAGACCCAGATCCCCCGCGCCGAGCGAAAAGGCCTGCGCCAGAGTGGGCGCCAGAGTGGCTGTGACCGCGCGCAGCAGGGCCGAGAGGAAATACGCTGCGGCAAAGGGTAGAAACACCAGCACCGCAGCGCGGCGCCCGAGCGCACTCACCGCAGTACCAAGGCTTCAAAAAAGACGTCCGCTGTTGCTGCGGGCAGCTCGCTGCCATAGACCATGGCATGGCAGACATGCACCTTTCCGCCCTGCACGCGCGCAAACCATGCGCCCTGCATCTGCATACTGCCACCGCCGGGCAGGACGCCGGTGGCGCTGGTGCGCATGGCCTGCGGCAGACCCAGTGCTCCTGTGGGCTGGAACGGCCGATCTTTCGCGCCCTGCGCCTGTGCGGCCGCGAGTACCGCGGCACGCCAGTGTGCGAGCGCCGCACCGGCACCAGCCGGCTCACTGAGCGCGGCGCAGGCCACGGCAAAGGTGGTGCCTGCAGCTTCACACCCCTGCATCACGACCTGTACGGTCTGACCGCCAAGCTCCACACCGCGCTCGGCGCGGTCGGGTTTGCATGGCAGGCTTGCCTCCAAACCTAGCTCCTGCAGTGGCAGGGTGCGCCATTCCAACGAGGGGCCGCAGGCCGTCAGCGTGGCGGCCATCACAACGAAAACAGAAAAAAGGCGCAAAGTCATGGGGCGATTATGGGCAAGGTGCGGCTGTGGAGTACATGCGCCGAAACCGGGGAACCGAAGGGGCCTATACAGCCTCTGAATGAAAGTGCGAGGAGCTTGCCGCACAATGGTCGTCTGATTTTTTCACGGGGTGGTGCATGCGTTCGCAGAAAGTTTGGGTGGCTCTGGCGCTGGTGGCCTTCGCAGCCGTTGGCTCATGGCTGTGGATGGGCACTGCGCCTTCGTTGGCGCCGCAATCGACTTTTGTGCTGCTCGATGCCAGCAAACGCACCACCGACGACTTGCGCGGCAGGGTCACATTGGTCAATTTCTGGGCCACCAGTTGCACCACCTGCGTGGCCGAGATGCCCGAGCTGATAGCCACGCACAACAAGTACCACAGCCAAGGCTTTGACACACTCGCCGTGGCCATGAGCTACGACCCGCCGAGCTATGTGGTGAATTTCGCCGATACGCGCAAGCTCCCGTTTCAGGTAGCACTCGACAACACCGGGGCCATCGCCAAGGCCTGGGGTGACGTGCAGCTCACGCCCACCACCTACCTCGTCAACAAGCGCGGGGAAATCGTCAAGACCTACGTGGGCCCACCCAACTTCGAAGAACTGCACAAGCTCATCGAAACGCTGCTGGCACAGGTCTAAGTTCTGGAGCTTATAAAAAAGAGCTGTTAGCGCTTATCAGATAAGCGTGAGTAGCTCTTTTTTTTATAGCGTTACTTGGCCCGGTAGTTGTCGTGGCAAGCCTTGCAACTCTTAGCAGTTTCACCAAACGCCGATTTGAGCTTGTCCAGGTCGCCCGTGTGCGCAGCGGCAGCTAGCTTGACCGATTCAGTGCCCAACTTGTCTGCGTGCTCGCGGAACTTGGCCTGCTCTGTCCAGATTTCAGGCTTGGCCTTGGTGTCGCGACCTTTGTCCGTCCCCGGACCAAAGCCTGCCCAGGGCAGTTTGGCCAGCGTCGCAACGATGTCGGCGTTTTCCTGTGCGACCTTCGCATCAAAAGGAATCTTGCCGTTGGCCATGGCGCCGATGCGCCCGAAGTGCTGACCCATGACGAACAGCGCACTCTGGCGGTATTTGATCGCGTCCTCGGCTTTCTCGAACTGGGCCGCGGCAGGCACAGCATAGACAAGCGCTGCGACGGACAGGGCGATGGCGGCAATCTTTTTCATGAACATCCTTTGGAAGTTGGCTCAACAACTGACGAGTATCCATGTGATGGCACGCCGTGGCCGTTGGCCCGACAATTCCAGAGTCTTTCACTCTTGCATTGCGGCGCTTGCTTTGGCGCCTGGCTGCGCAGCCGGGCAAACAAGCCGCTCCACAACACCTTTGGCATGGCGCACACGGTTCGCATCTGGGATCTTCCTACCCGAGTCTTTCACTGGACATTGTTCATCTTGGTCGTCTCGCTCGTGGCCACGGCCAACATCGGCGGAAACGCCATGGTCTGGCACATGCGCGCCGGTTACTGCGTGCTTACCTTGCTGTTGTTTCGCGTGATCTGGGGGGTGATTGGCGGACGTTGGTCGCGTTTTGGGACGTTTCTGTATGCGCCCAAGACGCTCTTGCGTTATCTCCGCGGGCAGTTCCCGGAGCCTGCTGGCCACAATCCACTGGGCGCACTTTCAGTGTTTGCCCTGCTGGCAGCACTGGCGCTGCAGGCGAGCGCAGGCCTTTTTAGCGACGATGAGATTGCATTTTCCGGCCCCTTGACCTCACTGGTGTCTTCACAACGGGTGGATCAGGCCACCTGGTACCACACTGAAGTGGGCAAAGTGATCGTGATTGCGCTCGTCGTGCTTCACCTCGTAGCCATCGCTTTCTATACAGTCCGCAAACGCAAGGATCTGGTTCCGCCCATGGTCACGGGAGACAAGCTACTGGACGCACCAACATTGCCGTCGCGCGACGATGCACTCACTCGGACCCTGGCACTGGTGGTGCTGGGCGTCTGCGCCGGCGCGGTAACGTGGCTGGTCAGGCTGGGCGGTTGACGCTGTACCATTTTCTTTGGGGATTGGGTCGGTGTTTTACACTGCAGTGGTCCTGACTTTCGATACCACCCGTGCACCACCCGTCCGTGTTGATAACGAGCGCTGCGGGCGCCGAAGAGCTTCTCGCTTTGCGTGAGCTGTTTGAAGAGTACGCAAACAGCCTGTCCGTGGACTTGGGTTTCCAGAATTTTCACGAGGAACTTGCCAACTTGCCCGGCGAGTACGCGCCACCGCGCGGCGCCCTGCTGCTGGCGCTGGTAGATGGCGCGCCCGCAGGCTGCTGCGCGCTGCGCCCACTTGACTCCGCCGACTACGCAAATGCTGCGGAAATGAAGCGTCTGTATGTGCGCAAGGCGTTTCGTGGCTTCGGCCTTGG
>JBQMQB010000301.1:0-3090 GCA_052172715.1 Giesbergeria sp.
CGTAGAACTCCATCATGGTGAACTCGGGATTGTGGCGCACCGAGATGCCTTCGTTTCGGAAGTTGCGGTTGATTTCGAACACTCGCTCGAAACCGCCCACCAGCAGGCGCTTGAGGTAGAGCTCGGGGGCGATGCGCAAATACATCTCCTGCTCCAGCGCGTTGTGGTGCGTGACAAAGGGCCGCGCGTTCGCCCCGCCCGGAATCGGATGCAGCATGGGCGTTTCAACCTCCAGAAAATCGTGCTGCACCATGAAGTCGCGCAGGCTGCTGACCGCCTTGCTGCGCGCGATGAAGCGTGTGCGTGCCGCTTCGTCCATCATCAGGTCAACATAACGTTGGCGGTACTTCACTTCCTGGTCGGCAATGCCGTGGAACTTGTCGGGCATGGGGCGCAGGCTCTTGGTCAAGAGGCGCAAGGTGCTCACCTGGATCGAGAGCTCGCCCGTGCGGGTCTTGAAGAGCGTGCCCTCGGCGCCGATGATGTCGCCCAAATCCCAGTGCTTGAACGCTGCGTACAGGTCTTCGCCCAGAGCGTCGCGCGTGATGTACAGCTGGATGCGCCCGCCGTGGCTGCCGAGTGAACCGTCTTGAATGGTGGCGAAACTCGCCTTGCCCATCACGCGCTTGAGCATCATGCGGCCAGCCACGCTGACCTTCACTGGTGCGGCAGTGAGTTGCTCCTCGCCGCTCTCGCCATGCAGTGCGTGCAAGTCGGCTGCGTGGTGCAAGGGCTTGAAATCGTTGGGAAAGGCTACGCCCGCACCTTGGGCCTGGGCTTCCCGCAGGGCGCGCAGTTTCTCGCGCCGCTCGGCGATCAGCTGGTTGTCGTCAGGTGCGGTGGGGACAGGGTTTTGGTCAGACATGGAAAAGCACAGAAGGTGGAGCAGGCAGGCTGCGAGGGGCTGGGCGCGTGCGCCGAACCGCGTATTTTAGATTTGATGGCGTGCCCACGGCGCAAAGGCTGTGCAGCATGCCTGGAACGGCTCAGGCGTCGGGGGAAATTCCTGTGCGGTCCAGCATATCGCCCACGAGCTCCAGGCGCAGCAGCGGGTTCTCGAGCGCCATCATCTGCTGCTTGAGCGACAAGGGCATGGGCAGCAGTTCGCACCAGCGGTTGGCCACCCAGCCGCTGTCCTGCAGCAGCTCTCGTGTCACCGTGCTCACCGCGTTTGGGCCGTGGCGCTCGCGCAGGGTAGCCAGCACCGGAACGAGCGCCAGAGCAGTGGCCGCGAGGTGTTCGGGCACCGCGACGGGCAAATCGTCCGGGATTTGCTCCACATCGGCCACCCACAGGCCGTGCGGCAGCAGCGTATGGCGCTGGATGTGAAAGCGTGCGTTGCCCAGGCAGCGCGCCAGCAGCAGGCCTGGCTGAGGGGCGTCAAGGCTTTCGATGTGCGCCAGGGTGCCTACGTTGCACAGCTGCTCGGGACTGGCGCCTGCGCGGCGTACTTCCGTGCCGCTTTGCAGGCTCACCACCCCAAACGGAGCGCCCGTTTCATGGCATTTGCGCACCATGGTGAGGTAGCGCACCTCGAAAATGCGGAGCGCCAGAATACCGCCGGGGTAGAGCACGGCTTCGAGCGGGAAAAGCGGCAGAGAGGTGAGCGAGAGCGGTGCGTTCATCGGGGTGGCTATCATCCTACGTCAGAGATTCACGCGTTTGCCTACATGCTTTATCAGATAGTTTCGTTCTTGCTTGACGTGGCCGGTGGCCTGCTCACCGGTGCCTGCCTGCTGCGCCTGTATATGCAGCGCCAGCGCGTGCCCTTTGGCAACCCGGTAGGACGGCTGGTGTTTGCGCTGACCGACTGGCTGGTGCTGCCTTTGCGCCGCGCCATTCCTGCAGCGCACGGCATTGACTGGGCCAGCCTGATCGCGGCGCTGCTGATTCAGCTGGTGCAGTACGCGATTCTGTGGCTGGTGCTGGGCGCCGGAGATGGCTGGGCTTGGCTGCCCTGGCTGGCCTTCTTCGGACTGTTGCGTGTGGCGGTGAGCGCAGTGATGGGGCTGGTCATCATTCATGCAGTGATGTCCTGGGTGCAGGCGCGTTCGCCTGTGTCTGATGTTCTAGATCGCCTGGCCGCGCCTATCCTGCGCCCGGTGCGCAAGTTGCTTCCGCCTTTGGGTGGCGTGGACTTGTCGCCCCTGGTGATGCTGGTGTTGCTGCAGGTGCTTTTGATGGTGCTGGCGCACCTGCAGATCTCACTGTGGCGATAAAAATCGGCTAAAAGCGCTTCTGGCGCTTGCTGTACAAGCGGTTGCAGCTATGGTTTTGGTACTTTTTCTTAAGCGACTGCGTCTGCGGGTAAGCGCTGCAGGATAGCCAAGCTTTGCGCAATAGTGCCCCGCAGTTCGCGGCGGTCGCTGATGAGGTCGATGGCGCCTTTCGCCATCAGGAACTCGGCGCGCTGAAAGCCTTCAGGCAGGGTGACGCGCACGGTCGATTCAATCACCCGTGGGCCGGCAAAGCCGATCAGCGCCTTGGGTTCGGCAATCACGATGTCGCCCAAGAAGGCAAAACCAGCGCTCACGCCGCCCATGGTGGGGTCGGTGAGCACGCTGATGTAAGGCAGGCCCTTTTTGGCCAGGCGGGTGAGGGCGGCGTTGGTCTTGGCCATCTGCATCAGCGAGAGCAGGCCCTCTTGCATGCGTGCTCCGCCAGTGGCGGTGAAGCAGATGAAGGGCACCTTCTGCTCGATGGCAGTCTCGACGCCGCGCACGAAACGCTCGCCAACCACACTGCCCATAGAGCCGCCCATGAAGTCGAACTCGAAGCAGGCGACCACTACGTTGATGCTTTTCACCGCACCACCCATGACGATGAGCGCGTCGGTCTCACCGGTGTTCTCCAGCGCCTCCTTCAGTCGTTCGGGGTACTTGCGGCTGTCTTTGAACTTGAGTGCATCGACCGGGATGACTTCCTGGCCAATTTCGTAGCGGCCTTCGGGGTCTAGAAAGGAGTCAAGTCGGGCACGTGCGCCAATGCGGTGGTGGTGGCCGCACTGTGGGCAGACCTTCTGGTTCTGCTCCAGGTCGGCCTTGTAGAGCACGGCTTCGCAGCTCGGGCACTTGATCCACAGGCCCTCGG